>NZ_JBIUCZ010000003.1:0-169139 GCF_047975845.1 Sphingomonas mangrovi
GATCCAGACGCGCGCTCCCCCCGCCAACCACCAACAGGTCCGCAAAGGACGCCGGCCTCGTCTGCTTGCGCATCTCATCTCTCCGATACCCAGCGAAGAGAATCACATCCCCAGCTTTATGCAAAGGTCCCGCTTTCGCTGGGATGACGGGAGTGGCGGCTGCGCGCTGGATAAACGCGCAACGAAAAAGGCGCCGGTGGTTGCCCACCGACGCCTTTCCTGTGCCTGGACGGGCAGCCGGGCGTTACGCCGCGGCCTGCTCCGGCAGTGCCGCCTTCGCCTGAGCGACGATGGCTGCGAATGCCTCACCCTCGTGCATCGCGATGTCGGCCAGGACCTTCCGGTCCAGGTCGATGCCCGCGAGCTTCAGGCCGTGCATGAACTGCGAATAGGTCAGGCCTTCGGCCCGGACGCCCGCGTTGATGCGCTGGATCCACAGACCGCGGAAGGTCCGCTTCTTCACCTTGCGATCGCGATAAGCGTACTGGCCGGCCTTTTCGACGGCCTGACGCGCGATGCGGATCGTGTTCTTGCGACGGCCGTAATAGCCCTTCGCCTGATCCAAAATACGCTTGTGCTTGGTCTTGGTCGTCGTGCCGCGCTTGATGCGTGCCATGTGTCAGTACTCCTTAACGCAGGCCGTAGGGAGCCCACGCCTTGACGTGTGCCACGTCGGCGTCGGCGAGCACCGAGGTGCCCCGGTTCTGGCGGATGTACTTGGCGTTGTGGCTGATCAGGCGGTGGCGCTTGCCGGCGACACCGTGCTTCACCTTGCCGGTGGCGGTGAACTTGAAGCGCTTCTTGACGCCGCTCTTGGTCTTGAGCTTGGGCATTTTGGTCTCCTTGTTATCACGACCCAGCAGATCGCCGCGGCAGCCCTGTTGGCCGGGCGATCCCTCGAGACGGGCTCGAAGAGTCGTGGAAAGAGCGCGCGCTTAGCCCAATGGCCGGCGGCTTGCAACCGCGGCGGCGGCGTCGCGGGAACTCGTTACGGGGACGGCGAGTTTTGCCCGGCATGGCTGATCGCGACGACGCTCCTCTCGCGGACCCCGTGCCGCCGTCCCCCGCCGAGCCGGCGAAGACGGCGCCGCCGCGCCGCGCCCGGCCGCGCTGGCTCACCATCGTGCTGCGGGTGCTGCTGGGCATCCTCGTCGCGATCTTCCTGGTGTGGGCGATCCTGTTCGTCACCAAGGGACGTTTCCTCAAGCACACGTTCGAGAAGATCGCGTCGAGCTCGACCGAGCGGCAGGTGCGCGTTGCCGGCGATTTCCAATTCTATTTCAATCCGATCAACCTCAAGTTCCTGGCCGAGGGGATCACCGTCTCCAACCCGGCCTGGGCGGGCGGCGGCAATTTCTTCGAGGCGAAGAAGCTCGACAGCTCGACCGCGACGCTGACCTTCCTGTTCGGCAAGCGGCGGATCAACTGGGTGGCGCTCGACGGCGCCCGCGTCGACCTCGCCTGGGACGCCGACCATCGCCGCAACAGCTGGACCTTCGGCGATCCCAACGCCAAGGGCGAGCCGTTCGACATGCCGGTGGTGCGCCAGGCGGCGGTGACCAACAGCGGCCTGCGCTACAGCGACCCGTCGATGCGGCTGCTCGCCAACCTGCGCTTCCATACGGTGGAGGCCAAGGACACGAAGTTCGCCAGCGCGATCCGCTTCGACGGCGACGGGCGTGCGCGCGGTACCCCGTTCACGCTGACGGGCGCGCTGCTGTCGCCCGACGCGACGCTGGCGGGCGGGCGGACCCAGCTGGCGCTGACGGTGCGCGCGGTCGACACGGTCGCGACCGTGTCGGGCACGCTGCCCGAGCCGACGGTGCTCGAGGGCGCCGACCTGAACCTGGACGTGCGCGGGCGCAACCTCGCCAACCTGTTCCTCGCCGCCGGCATGACCGTGCCCGACACGCGGCGCTATCACCTCGCCTCCGCGCTGACCAAGGATGGCGAGGAATGGCGCTTCACCAAGCTGAAGGGTACCTTCGGCGACAGCGACCTCGCCGGCCGCTTCAGCGTGTTCCAGCGCGAGCCGCGGATGCTGCTGACTGCCGACATCGCCACCCGCCGGCTCGACATCGTCGATGCGGCACCGTTCATCGGCTACAATCCGGACAAGGTTGCGACCCAGGGCAAGGCGGGCGCCGTCACCCAGGTCGCCGGCCGGCCGCGGCTGCTGCCCGACACGCCGCTCAACGTCGACGCGCTCAAGAACTTCGACGCCAAGGTCGAATGGACGGTGCAGCAGGTACGGTCGAAGAACGTGCCGGTGTCGAACATCCGGCTCGGCCTGTCGCTCGAAGACCGGCTGCTCAAGCTGTCGCCGCTGAACTTCACGATGGCGCGCGGATCGGTCCGGTCGGACATCAGCATCAACGCGCGCCGGTCGCCGGTCTTCACCGACTATGACATCCGCCTGACACCGACGCCGATGGGCCGGCTGCTCGCCGGGTTCGGGGTGGCGGAAGCGGGCACCAGCGGCACCGTCTCGGGCCGGGTGAAGATGACCGGAAGCGGCAACAGCGTGCATGATTCGCTTGCGAGCGCGAACGGCCGGATCGCCTTCATCATGCCCAAGGGCAGCTTCTGGACGCGCAACGTCCAGCTGTCGGAAATCGACGTCGGTACGTTCGTGCAGAAGATGTTCGAGGACAAGCTCAAGGAGCCGGTGCAGATCAACTGCGGGCTGATCGGTTTCACCGTGCGCAACGGCGTCGCGGCGGCCGACCCGATCCTGATCGACACGCAGAAGAACGTGATGCTCGGCCGCGGCGGGTTCAGCTTCAAGACCGAGGCGATCGACCTCGCCTTCCGCGCCGACTCCAAGAAGTTCTCGGTGTTTGCGGGCCAGTCGCCGGTCGGGATCAACGGCTATTTCGCCAAGCCCGGCTTCGACGTGATCAGCCCCGAGCTGGTCGGCCGCGCCGGCGTGGGCCTAGGCCTGGCGGCGGTGGCGACGCCGGTCGGGGGGCTGCTCGCCTTCGTCGACGTGGGCGATGCCAAGGCGGCGGCGTGCGGCCCGGTTCTCGCGGGTGCCACCGCCAAGGCGCAGCGCACCACCAAGGGCAAGCCGCGCGACGACGTCGGGCAGGGCACGACCTCGAAGGAAGAGGACGGCAAGGCTTCGGGCGAGGAAAAGAAGACCCAGCGCAAGAAGTTCCTGGGGATTTTCTGAGGCAGGAGGAGGCGGTGCGCCGGCGGGATGACCGCCTCTCTCCCACGCTTGCCGCAATCCGCGCCACGGCGAAAACGGGACCGTCGCGTACGCCCGGCCCATTCTAGTCATGCTGACGGAAGTCAGCATCCATTCGCGCGGCGCTCCGCAACTGCCGGAGCGGCAATGGATCCTGACTTCCGTCAGGATGACGAGAGACGATAGGCGCTACGCCATCAGCGCCTCGGCCTGGTCGAGCGTCTCCTTGAAGCTCTGCACCAGCTGCCGGTACGGCTCGGGGCTGGTCATATCGAGGCCCGCGCGCTTGAGGATGTCGATCGGATAGTCCGATCCGCCCGCCTTCAGCACCGTCAGATAGCGGTCGCGCTCGGCCGTGCCGCCGGTCAGCACCGAGCGCGCGAAATACTCCGCCGCGGTGATCGAGGTGGCGTATTGGTAGACGTAGAAGTTCGAATAGAAGTGCGGGATATAGGCCCATTCGATCGCATAGGCCGGGTCGATCGCGACCTTCGGCCCGTGATAGCGCTTGAGCAGGTCGAGATAGAGCTCGGTGAAGCGTTCGCCCGACACTCCTTCGCCCTTTTCGGCCAGCTCGTGCGCGGCGAGCTCGAACTCGGCGAACATCGCCTGGCGGAAGAAGGTGCCGCGGATGCTCTCCATCCGCTGGCCGAGGTAGAACAGCTTCTCCTCGCGGGTCTTCGCGCGCTTGAGCATGGCGTCGACCAGCAGCGCCTCGTTCGCGGTCGAGGCGATCTCCGCGAGGAAGATCGGATAGTCGGCCATGTCGTAGGGCTGGGCGCGGTTGGACAGCAGCGAATGGATCGCGTGCCCCCATTCGTGCGCATAGGTCGACAGCCCCTCGTAGTTCTCGCCCAGGTTGAGCAGCAGATAGGGGTGCACGTCGTAGGCGCCGGGGTTCATGTAGGCGCCCGAGCGCTTGCCGGTGCGCGGGAAGGGGTCCATCCAGCGCGCCGCCGTCCCCTGCGCGATCAGCTTCTGATAATCGGCACCGAGCGGCTTGGTCGCGTCCAGCGTCAGCGTGCGCATGTCCGCCAGGGTGAAGCGGCGGTCGAGCGACACCAGCGGGGGGTAGATGTCGTAGTACGCCATGTCCGGCAGCTCGAGCATCCGCCGGCGCAGTTCGAAATAGCGGTGGAGCTGCGGCAGGCCGGCGTTGGTTTCCTGTACCAGCGTCCGGTACACGCCCTCGGGAATGTTGCCGCCCGACAGCGCCGCGGCCAGCGAGCTGGGGTAGTTGCGCGCCTTGGCGTGGAAGATGTCGCCCTTGATCTTGGCGACATAGGCGGCGCCCAGCGAGCTTTCGAACGCGTCGTAGCTCTTCCAGAAGGCGTCGAACACCAGCTTGCGGTCGGCGCGTACCGGCGCGTCGCGGTTGAGCGAATAGCCCTGATCGTCGAGCCGCACCGACTTGCCGGTCGACAGCGTCACGGTGGGGCGCGGCATGTCGGACGAGCGCAGCTGCTCGGCGACAGTGTCCGGCCCCGACAGCGCGGCCCCGGCGCTGGCGAGCAGCGCCTCGCCCTCCGGCGTCAGCGTGTGCTCGGCCTGGCGCAGAATGTTCTTGAGCAGGAAGCCGAAGCGCGTCCGCAGCGTGGCGTTCTGCGCGACGAACGACTCGATCTTCTCCCGGCCCAGCGCGAGCAGCTCGGGGCTGGTCCAGGCGGTCGCCTCGCCCATCGCCACCCACAGATCGGTCGCTTGGGCGCGGCGCTCCTGGTTGGCGGCGACGCGGACGTCCTCGTCGGCCTTGAGGCTGATGTAGGTATAGAGGCGCGAGACGGTGCGGCCGACGTCGGACTGGGCGGACAGCGCCTTGGCGAGCGTCTCGGCGCTTTCGCCCAGCCGCCCCTTCCACTCGGCCAGCGCCTTCGCGTCGGCGAGCGCCTTCACGCGCGCGGCGTCCCAGGCGGCGTCGCTGGGATAGAGTTCGGTGAGGTCCCAGGCTGCGGTGCCGGCGCCGGGCGCCGGGGTGGCGGCCTGCTGCGCCCAGGCGGGCGTGGCGGCGGCGAGGCCGGCGAGCGCGGAGGTGGCGAGGGCTTCGCGGCGGCTGAGATCGGTCATGCGGCTTCCCGTGGATGATGCGCCGGACGGCGCCTGCCTCCTTCATCGACCTTGGGAACGCGGAAAGAAAGGGGGCCAAAGAAAAGGGCCGGAAGGTTTCCCCTCCGGCCCCGTTCCTTGGGACGGCACCGGCAAAGCCGGTGCGGACGTCGGACGGACTTCGGTGGGCCGAAGCCCGCCGGCCGATCCGGTGCGGGTCCCGGGCCAGCACAAGCTGGCCTGGGCCGCAATCGGATCAGAAGTCCATGCCGCCCATGCCGCCCATGCCGCCGCCGCCCATCGGGGGCATCGCGGGCTTGTCTTCCGGCAGCTCGCTCACCGCCGCTTCGGTGGTGATGAGCAGGCCGGCGACCGAGGCCGCGTTCTGCAGCGCGGTGCGAACCACCTTGGTCGGGTCGATCACGCCGGCCGAGACCAGGTTCTCGTAGGTGTCGGTCGACGCGTTGAAGCCGAACGAGGTGTCGGTCTGGTCGAGCAGCTTGCCCGAGACGACCGCACCGTCGTGGCCGGCGTTGGTCGCGATCTGGCGAACCAGCGCGGTCAGCGACTTGCGGACGATGTCGACGCCGCGGGTCTGGTCCTCGTTGACGCCGGTGACGCCTTCGAGCGCCTTCGACGCGTAGAGCAGCGCGGTACCGCCGCCCGGGACGATGCCCTCTTCGACGGCCGCGCGGGTCGCGTGCAGCGCGTCGTCGACGCGGTCCTTGCGCTCCTTCACCTCGACCTCGGACGCACCGCCGACCTTGATCACGGCGACGCCGCCGGCCAGCTTGGCGAGACGCTCCTGGAGCTTCTCGCGGTCGTAGTCGGAGGTCGTGACCTCGATCTGCTGGCGGATCGCGTCGGTGCGGCCCTTGATCGCGTCGGCTTCACCCGCACCGTCGACGATGGTGGTGTTGTCCTTGTCGATGGTGACGCGCTTGGCGGTGCCGAGCATGCCCAGGGTCACGGACTCCAGCTTGATGCCGAGATCCTCGGAGATCACCTCGCCCTTGGTCAGGATCGCGATGTCCTCGAGCATCGCCTTGCGGCGATCGCCGAAGCCCGGCGCCTTGACCGCTGCGACCTTCAGGCCGCCGCGCAGCTTGTTGACGACGAGAGTGGCCAGAGCCTCGCCCTCGATGTCCTCAGCGATGATCAGGAGCGGACGGCCCGACTGGACGACCGCTTCCAGGATCGGAAGCATCGCCTGCAGGTTCGACAGCTTCTTCTCGTGGATCAGGATGTACGGATCGTTGAGCTCGACCGTCATCTTTTCCGGGTTGGTGACGAAGTAGGGCGACAGGTAGCCGCGGTCGAACTGCATGCCCTCGACGACGTCGAGCTCGAAATCGAGACCCTTCGCCTCTTCGACGGTGATCACGCCTTCCTTGCCGACCTTCTCCATCGCCTCGGCGATCTTCTCGCCGACTTCGCGGTCGCCGTTGGCCGAGATGATGCCGACCTGCGCGACTTCGGACGAGCCCGAGACCGGCTTCGAACGCGACTTGACGTCGTCGATCACCTTGGTGACCGCGAGGTCGATGCCGCGCTTCAGGTCCATCGGGTTCATGCCGGCCGCGACCGACTTCATGCCTTCGCGCACGATCGCCTGGGCGAGCACGGTGGCGGTGGTGGTGCCGTCACCGGCGAGGTCGTTGGTCTTCGAGGCCACTTCGCGCACCATCTGGGCGCCCATGTTCTCGAACTTGTCCTTGAGCTCGATTTCCTTGGCGACGGTGACGCCGTCCTTGGTGATGCGCGGCGCGCCGAAGCTCTTGTCGATCACGACGTTGCGGCCCTTCGGCCCAAGCGTCACCTTCACCGCGTCGGCGAGGATGTCGACGCCGCGCAGGATGCGCTCGCGCGCGTCGCGGCTGAATTTCACGTCCTTGGCTGCCATGTGGCAATTCCTTCTATCTCGGGCTCCTGCGAAAGCAGGAGCCCAGGGTTCTGGATGCTTGGCTCTCGGCTCCTGCCTTCGCAGGAGCACGGAACCGGGTCAGGAAATCAGCCGACGATCCCCAGGATGTCGCTTTCCTTCATGATCAGCAGGTCTTCGCCATTGACCTTGACCTCGGTGCCCGACCACTTGCCGAACAGGATGCGGTCGCCGGCCTTGACGTCGAGCGGCGTGACCTTGCCGTCCTCGGACTTCGCACCGTTGCCGGCGGCGACGACTTCGCCTTCCTGCGGCTTTTCCTTGGCCGTGTCGGGGATGATGATCCCGCCGGCGGTCTTTTCTTCGGCCTCGACGCGGCGAACGAGCACACGATCGTGCAGCGGACGAAAGTTCATGCGCGCTTTCCTTTCCTGCAAATAGGTTCTTGGCACTCACCCCCAGCGAGTGCCAGCAGCCCGCATATGCGATCGCCCCCCGGCATCGTCAACGGGTGCCCCGGCCGAAAATTATGTCCGATGAAGACAGGCGCGTGACGGCTGCGGCGAGCCGGTCGCGACACGGGGTCGGCCGGGGAAGGCATCCCTGGGGCGCTGCGGTTTACTCCCCCTGGGCGCTGCTCTAGCACCGCACGACATCGCTGATGAGGATGGCTGCGTGAAACTGGTTCGGGGTGCCTGGAAGGTGTTGGTCGCGGTGAAGGACGGGCTCGTCCTGCTGGCGATGCTGCTGTTCTTCGGACTGTTGTTCGCGGCGCTGGCGGCGAAGCCCAATCCCGCGATCAAGCCCGGCGCGCTGCTCGTCGCGCTCGACGGCACGGTGGTCGAGCAGCCGAGCGAGGTCGACCCGATGGCGCTGCTGAGCGGCGCCAGCGTCGCGCGCGAGCATCGCCTGCGCGACGTGGTGCAGGCGCTCGACGCGGCGCGCGGCGACGATCGGGTGAAGGTGGTGGTGCTGGACCTCGACCGCTTCGTCGGCGGCTATCCGGCGGTGGTGGCCGAAGTCGCAGCCGCGGTCGGCCGGGTGCGGGCGAGCGGCAAGCCGGTGCTCGCCTATGCGACCGGCTATACGGATTCGAGCTATCTGCTCGCCGCCAACGCCAGCGAGATCTGGGTCAACCCGATGGGCGGGGCGATGTTCACCGGACCCGGCGGATCGCAGCTTTACTACAAGGGGCTGATCGACAAGCTGGGCGTCAACGCCCACGTCTACCGCGTCGGCGAGTTCAAGTCGGCGGTCGAGCCCTATACCCGCGCCGACCAGTCGGAGCCCGCGCGCGCCGCCAACAAGGCGCTCTACGGCGCGATCTTCGGTCAGTGGCGCGACGCCGTCGCCAAGGCCCGGCCCAAGGCCCGCGTCGGCGACTTCGTAAGCCAGCCCGAGCGGCTGGTGGTCGCGGCCGGCGGCGACATCGCCAACGCCAACCTTGCCGGCGGCCTCGTCGACCGGCTGGGCGACCGCGTCGCCTTCGGCAAGCGCGTCGCCGAGTTCGACGGCGTGGGGCTGGGCGACGACAAGACGCCGGGCAGCTTCAAGGCGATTCCGCTGCGCAACTGGATCGCCGCCAACCCGGTGCCGCAGACCGGCGCCGCGATCGGCATCCTCACCATCGCCGGCGAGATCGTCGACGGCGACTCCGGCACCGGCACCGCCGGCGGCGACACGGTGGCGAAGCTGCTGCTCAAGGGCCTCGCCGAAAAGGACCTGAAGGCGCTGGTGGTGCGCGTCGATTCGCCCGGCGGCTCGGCGCTCGCGTCCGAGCAGATGCGCCAGGCGATCCTGCAGGCGAAGGAGAAGGGCCTGCCGGTGGTCGTCTCGATGGGCGGCCTGGCCGCGAGCGGCGGCTATTGGGTGTCGACGCCCGGCGACGTCGTGTTCGCCGAGCCCAACACCATCACCGGCTCGATCGGCATCTTCGGATTGATCCCGACGTTCGAGAACACGCTCGCCAAGATCGGCGTCACCAGCGACGGGGTGCAGACCACGCCGCTGACCGGCCAGCCCGACGTGCTGGGCGGCACCAACGCGACGTTCGACACGCTGGTGCAGGCGACGATCGAGAACGGCTACCGCCGCTTCGTCGGGCTGGTGTCGCAGTCGCGCAAGATGACCCCTGAGCGCGTGAACGAGATCGGCCAGGGCCGGGTGTGGGACGGCGGGACCGCGCGGCAGCTGGGGCTGGTCGACCGCTTCGGCACGCTGTCCGACGCCGTCGCCGAGGCGGCGCGGCGCGCCGACCTCGATCCGGGCGCCGTCCATGCCGCATATCTGGAAAAGGAGCCGAACCCGCTCGCCAAACTCGCCGAGACGCTGTCGGCCGGCAACAACGATGACCGCGTCGGATCGGCTTCGACCGACCTCGTCTCGCGGCTAGCCGGCGAGCGGCGCGCGCTGCTTGCCCAGGCGCTGGGCGATGCGCGGCGGCTGGTGCGGGGCGGTGCGGCGATGCAGGCGCGCTGCCTGGAATGCGCCGCGCTCGGACCGGTGATCCCGACGCAGGGCGACGTGCGGCTGCTCGACCTGTTGCTCGCCCGGCTCGGGCTGTGATCGCGATCCGCGCGGCGACCCCGCGCGATGCCGAGGCGATCGCGGCGATCTACGCCGGCTATGTGACCGGCAGCACGATCAGCTTCGAGGAGCAGTCCCCCGACGCCGACGCCATCGCCGAGCGCATGGCGGCGCAGGACGGCTTCTACCCCTGGCTGGTCGCGACCGGCACCGATCCGCTGGGCGAGACCGGGCCGGGCGAGATCCTCGGCTACGCCTATGCCGGACCGTTCCGCGAGCGGCAGGCCTATCGCTTCTCGGTCGAGACGACGATCTACCTCGCCGGCAACGCGCACGGGCAGGGCGTCGGGCGGCTGCTGTACGAGGCGCTGATCGTCACGCTACGCGCGCAGGGCTTCACCCAGGCGATGGGCGTGATCGCGCTTCCCAACGGCCCGTCGATCTCGCTGCACGAGGCGGTCGGCTTCCGCCGCGCCGGCGTGATCCGCTCGATCGGCTACAAGCAGGGCCAGTGGATCGACATCGGCCTGTGGCAGTGCGAGCTGGCGCACACCGCCATGCCCCCGGCCGAGCCGCGCTCGTTTCGCGACGTCGGGGTGGTGCGCGCCTGAGGGCAAGGCTCGCGCCGGCGGGTGGCGGCTTAGCGGCGCCCGCGATAGGCGGGGAGCGCCAGCTTCCAGCGGATCGCCGCGCCGCGCAGCAGGAACCCGGCGCTCGCCGCACAGGGTGCCGCCACATAGGTCGGCAGCCCCAGCGCGATCAGCAGCACGTAGAGCCCGCCCGCCAGCGCGGCGGCGGTGACGTAGAGCTCCGGCCGCATCAGGATCGACGGCTCGCCCACCAGCATGTCGCGCAGGATGCCGCCCGCACAGGCCGTCACCACGCCCATGACCGCCGCCGGGGTGGGGGGCACGCCGAAGCTCAGCGCCTTGGCCGCGCCGTAGACGGCGTAGATCGACAGGCCCACGGCATCGAACCATTCGAAGGCGCGATGCGTCCACCAGCGCTCGGGCGTCACCCAGATCACCAGCGCCGCTCCCAGGCACAGCGCGGCGGTCTGCGCGTCGCGGATCCAGAAGACCGACGCACCGATCAACAGGTCGCGCACCGTGCCCCCGCCGACGCCGGTGATCAGCGCGAAGAAGGCGGCGGTGACCAGCGTCTGCCCGCGCTGCGCGGCTGCCAGCGCGCCGGTGGCGGCGAACACGGCGATGCCGAACAGGTTGAGCGCCTGCAGGACAGGACCGGGGGCGAGGGACTCGATGGGCACGGCATCCGCCGCTAGCGCCTCGCCGTCCGTCGCGAAACCCCTGCCGCACGGGGTTGGCGCGGCGGCGCGAAATCGCGAAAAGGCGTCATGCAACGCCTTCCCGTTCCCCTGCTGCTGGTCGCCGTGCTGCTCGCCGCGCTGGCCGGCTTCGTCGACGCCGTCGCCTTCTCCAGCTTCGCCGGCTTCTTCGCCTCGTTCATGAGCGGCAATACCACGCGGCTGGGCGTCGCGGTCGCCTCCGGCCTCCAGGCGGAGATGCGCACCGCCGCCGCGCTGCTGCTCGGCTTCGTCTCCGGCGTGATGGGTGGCGCCATCGCCGCGCGCGCCGCGGGCATGCGGGCGCGCGAAGCGGTGATGCTGCTGGTCACCACCCTGCTCGCGCTCGCGGCGCTGTGCGTCGGCTTCGGACCGCGCCAGCTCGGACTGGTGCTGCTCGCCGCCGCGATGGGGGCGGAGAATGCGGTGTTCAGCGGCAACGGCGAGGTGCGGGTCGGGCTCACCTACATGACCGGCACGCTGGTGCGATTCGGCCAGCGGCTGGCGGACGCGCTGATGGGGGTGGGCGGTCGGCTCGGCTGGTGGCGCGACCTGCTGTTCTGGGGCGGCTTCGTGTTCGGCACGGTCGGCGGTGCCGGCGCCTTCCAGCTGATCGGCGACCTAGCGATCTGGATCGCGGCGCTGCTCGCCGGACTGCTGACGTTGCTGGTCGCGCGGATGCCGGCCGACGCGTGAGGCGATCCGCGACGGCTCCGTCTCAGATCACGTCGAGCACCAGCCGGCGACGCTTGGCCTCTTCCGCGTCGATGTACCAGTTGGAGGGTGCCTTCTCGACCAGTTCCTCGAACGGCACGTCGGAACCGGCAACGAGGTCGCGGAACCCCTCTTCCTCGATTCGGATCGAATGCTCGATCTCGTGCAGCTTGGCCTTGAGCGTGTAGGTCAGCGCCTTAAGCGGGCCCGAGAGATTGACCGTGCTGGTCATCAGCCGCTCGTGCAGCATCAGCCGCGTACCCTTGGTGAGGAAACGCTTCTCGACGGGGAAGGCGGCCATGAAGGTGGCGCCGGCCGAATAGACCGCGACCTTGCCGAGGAACAGCAGCTCGCGGCCGGTGTATTCGCGCATCAGCCGGACGTCGTCGCCCATCGCGCGCGCGACCTCCGGGTCGCCGCCCAGCGTCGAGATCGAGATCACCAGCGAGCCCTCGGTCGGGGCGTTCAGCATCTGCTGGCGGAAATCGGCGTACATCGCCTGGTCGACCGGCCCCGCCAGATGGACGTGCGGCGCGGCGAGCAGCGGATAGTCGGTGGCGTCGGTCATGCCGCGCAAACCGTGCCGGATGCGCAATGGTTCCGATGCTGGGCAGACGGCGGAAAGAAAAAGGGGGCGGACGTTGCCGTCCCCCCCCCGGATTCTCGGCCGCTGAGGCGCGATCAGTACACGCGCTTCTTGGGCTTGATGTAGTCGATCTCGTCGGTGAGCGTGTAGTCGTGCACCGGACGCGTATCGAGCGTGGTGCTGCCACCCTTGCCGCCCCAGCCGTCGAAGGTCGCGATGGTGTGCTTCATCCAGTTGGCGTCGTCGCGCTCGGGGAAATCCTCGTGCATGTGCGCGCCGCGGCTTTCCTTGCGGTTGATCGCGCCGCGGATCGTCACCAGCGCCTGGCCCGCCAGATTGTCGAGCTCCATCGTCTCGACCAGATCGGTGTTCCAGATCAGCGAGCGGTCGGTGATGCCGATGTCCTGCATGCCGGCATAGACGCCCTCCATCTTGGTGACGCCCTCGGCCATCAGCTCGTCGGTGCGGAAGACGGCGCAGTGGCGCTGCATCGTCTTCTGCATGTCGAGGCGCAGCTGCGCGGTCGGCGTGCCGCCCTTGGCGTTGCGGAAGTGGTCGAGGCGGCCGAGCGCCATCTCTTCCGAGCCCTTGGGCAGCGGGTTGTGCGACGTGCCGGGCTTGAGCGTGTCCTTGATGCGCAGGCCGGTCGCGCGGCCGAACACGACGAGGTCGATCAGCGAGTTGGAGCCGAGGCGGTTGGCGCCGTGCACCGAGACGCAGGCCGCCTCGCCGACCGCGAACAGGCCGGGGACGACCGCGTCCGGGTTGCCGTCCTTCAGGTGGACGACCTCGCCGTGGAAGTTGGTCGGGATGCCGCCCATGTTGTAGTGGACGGTCGGCACCACCGGCAGCGGCTGGCGCGTCAGGTCGACGCCGGCGAAGATCTTGCCGGTCTCGGTGATGCCCGGAAGCCGCTCGGCCAGCACCTTGGGATCGATGTGGTCGAGGTGGAGGAAGATGTGGTCGCCTTCCTTGCCGACGCCACGCCCTTCGCGGATCTCCATCGCCATCGAGCGCGACACGACGTCGCGCGACGCCAGGTCCTTCGCCGACGGGGCATAGCGCTCCATGAAGCGCTCGCCCTCGGAGTTGGTGAGATAGCCGCCCTCACCGCGCGCACCCTCGGTGATGAGCACGCCCGCGCCGTAGATGCCGGTCGGGTGGAACTGGACGAACTCCATGTCCTGGAGCGGGAGCCCCGCGCGCAGCACCATGCCGCCGCCGTCGCCGGTGCAAGTGTGCGCCGACGTCGCCGAGAAATAGCAGCGGCCGTAGCCGCCGGTCGCGAGCACGACCGAATGCGAGCGGAAGCGATGGATCGAGCCGTCTTCCATGCACAGCGCGATCACGCCGCGGCACTGGCCGTTCTCCATGATCAGGTCGAGCGCGAAATACTCGATGAAGAAGTCGGCGTCGTACTTCAGGCTCTGCTGGTAGAGCGCGTGGAGCATCGCGTGGCCGGTACGGTCCGCCGCCGCGCAGGTGCGCTGCGCGGGCGGACCCTCGCCCATGTTCTGCATCATGCCGCCGAACGGGCGCTGATAGATCTTGCCTTCCTGCGTGCGGCTGAACGGCACGCCGGCGTGCTCCAGCTCGTAGACGGCGGCGGGCGCCTCGCGGCACAGATATTCGATCGCGTCCTGGTCGCCGAGCCAGTCGGAGCCCTTGACGGTGTCGAACATATGCCAGGTCCAGTGGTCCGGACCCATGTTGCCGAGCGAGGCGGCGATGCCGCCCTGCGCCGCGACCGTGTGGCTGCGCGTCGGGAACACCTTGGTGATGCAGGCGGTCTTGAGGCCCGCCTCGGCGATCCCCATCGTCGCGCGCAGGCCGGAGCCGCCCGCGCCGACCACCACCGCGTCATAGGTGTGGTCGATGATCTTGTAGGCTTCAGGCATCAGGCGGGAGTCCCGGTGAAGGCGATCCGGAGGATCGAGAAGATGGCGAGGCCGGCGCCGAGCGCGGTCACGAGGTTGAGCAGGAGCAGGAACACGACTCGCGTCTCGTCGTGCTGATAGTCCTCGATCACGACCTGGAGGCCGAGGCGCGCGTGGTAGAAGACGCTGCCGACCAGCAGTAGCATCGGCACCGCCGCCCAGGCCGAGCCCAGCCAGCCGGTGACGCTGGCGAGATCATAGGCCGGCAGCCGCGCGATCGAGAAGAGGAACCACAGGAGCAGCAGCAGGTTCGACCCCGCCGTCAGCCGCTGATGCCACCAGTGATGGGTGCCCGCCTTGGCGGCCCCGAGGCCGCGGACGCGACCGATGCTCGTACCGTTGCCCATCAGAACTTCCCTGCCAGCAGCCATGCCCAGAAGGCGATCGTCGCGAGCGGCGAGAACACCAGCGTCGCCATCGCGCTCTGCTTGCCCTTGCGCAGTTCGTAGCCGGCGCCGATGTCGAGCACGAAGTGGCGCACGCCGCTCGCCATGTGCTGGAACAGCGCCAGCGTCAGGCCGATGCCGACGATGTAGCCAATCACGTTCAGCCCGCCGCCCGACAGCGTGAACACGTCGACGAAGCGCGCGTAGCTCTTCTCGCCGCCGGCAAGCGCGGCCAGCCACCAGACCATCAGCGCGAGGCCGACGGACAGCGCGACTCCGCAGGCGCGGTGGACGATCGAGACCAGCATGTGCGGGCCCCAGCGCCAGATGCCGAGATGCGGCGACAGCGGGCGCGCATAGGGTTTGGAAGCCAAGACTATTCCTTTCGCGAACCGCGCCTATCTACCCGGGGGCGGGGGCGATGCAAGCCGCAACGCAAATCCTTGGCTAACTGGCGTTTAACCCCGGCGCGGCTATCATCCGGTTGAAACGGCACGGGAACGCCGTTCACAGGGGGAAGAAAGGCCGATGCCGGAGAAGCAGTTGCCGCCCGCGGAGGGCGTGAGCCGGACGATCGATCTCGCGGAGCGGCTGCGACTGTTCGACCTGGGACCTGCGGAGATCGAGCAGGCGCGGGCGATGTGGGCGGTGATCGAGCCGGGCGCGCTCGAGATCTCGGCGGCGCACTGGCGCCAGTGGCAGCGCTTCTACGGCGAGAGCCGCGACTGGGCGCCGCACCGGCACGAGCGGATGGTGGAGCTCGGCGCGATCTATCTGCGCAACCGCTTCACCCGACTCGACGAGCCCGCCTGGATCGAGTCGATCGAGCGCACGATCGCCAGCGCCTATGCCGCCGACGTGTCGCTGACCGCGATCCTTTCGATGGGCGACGCCGGAGGGCGCGCGATGCTGGCGACGCTGCAGACCGAGCTTCCCGCGACCGACCCGCGCTACGCCGGCTTTGTCGCGCTGCTGCTGCGGCTGCGATCGCTCGAGGCGGCGATCTTCGTCGAGATCTACAACGCCTATTACCAGTTCAACGAGCGGTCCGAGCGCGATCGGCTGTCGGTCGAGTTCCGGGACAGCATCGGCAGCACCGTCGAGCGCGCGACGAGCCGGGGCGACGACCTGCGCGTGCAGGCGGCGCACGCCTCGACCTGCGCGCGCGGGATGCTCGACAAGGCATCGAACGTCGCTGCCGCCGCCGAGCAGTCGGCGCTGGCGATGCGCGAGGCGGCGGCGACCGCGGCCGGGCTGATCCGCGCGATCAAGGATGCGCGCGCGCAGGTCGACGGCAGTGCCTCGATCGCCGAGCGTGCCGCCGGCCAGGCGGGAACCGCGGTCGCGGTGTCGGAGACGCTGTCGGGCCATGCCAAGTCGATCGAGTCGATCCTGGGGCTGATCCGCGACGTCGCCGGCCAGACCAACCTGCTCGCGCTCAACGCCGCGATCGAGGCGGCGCGCGCCGGCGATGCCGGCCGCGGCTTCGGCGTGGTCGCGCAGGAGGTGAAGAGCCTCGCCAGCCAGACCGCGCGCGCGACCGACGACATCGCCGGCAAGATCGAGGCGATCCAGTCCGCCACGCGCTCGACCGTCGACACCAACGCCTCGATCCGCTCGACCGTGGTGGAGGTCCGCGAGAGCGCCGACCGCATCCGCGACGCGATGGCGGTGCAGGCGCAGACGGTGGCGGCGATCACCGCCGCGGTCGACGAGACCGCGCTTACTGCCGACTCGATGTCCGCCACCATCGCCGCGATCCGCGCCGAGACCGAGACGGTGGCGAGCGGCATCGACCGGGTGGGCGAGGGGTTCGCCGCGCTGGACGGCGAGCTGGCAGTGCTGAAGGCGAGCGCGGGCGAGTTCGTCGCGAAGGTTGCGGGCTGAGACGCGGCTGGCGGCGCTGGCGCCGGGGCGCCGCAGCCTCTATCCGCAGGCGATGACCCATATCCTTCTTACCGGCAGCTCGCGCGGCATCGGCGCGGCGATCGCCGACACGCTCGACGGTACCGGCGCGCGTGTCGTCGGCCACGGCACCGCCAGTGGCATCGCCGCCGACTTCGCCGACCCCGCCGCGCCGCGGCGCTTGTGGGAACAGGCGCTCGACGCGCTCGACGGGCGGATCGATGTGCTCGTCAACAATGCGGGCGTGTTCGAGGCGACGCCGCTCGACCTGCCGCACGACGACTGGGTCGCCGGCTGGGAGCGGACGATGCGCATCGACTTGACCGCCGCGGCCGAGCTGTGCCGGCTGGCGGTGCTGCATTGGCAGGAACGGGGCGTCGGGGGGCGGATCGTCAACGTGGCGAGCCGCGCGGCCTATCGCGGCGACAGCCCGGCGCACTGGCACTACGCCGCCGCCAAGGCCGGCATGGTGGCGATGACCAAGACGATCGCGCGCGGCTATGCCGCCGAGGATATCCTCGCCTTCGCGATCTGCCCCGGCTTCACGATGACGGGCATGGCCGAGGATTATGTCGAGAGCCGCGGCGGCGCGAAGCTGCTCGCCGACATCCCGCTCGGCCGGGTGGCGATGCCCGACGAGGTCGCAACGGCCGCGCGCTTCCTGGCGCTGGAGGCGCCGGCGTCGATGACGGGGGCGGTGCTCGACATCAACGGCGCGAGCTACGTGCGCTGATTTGCTCTTTGCTGCGGCGCCGGCCCGCGCCCCCACCCGGCCACCCATAGGATACTGGCGTTGGGTGGCCGGGTGGGGAGCGGGCCGGCGCCGCGCCCTCTTCAAGGACTCTCCCCATGCCCAGCTGGAAGCTGACCCTGCCGTGCACCCGCCTGGAAGCGGAAGCGATCGATGCCGAGGCCGATCTCGGCCTCGATCCGACGCCGGTGCTGATGACCACCGAGGATGTCGAGGACGATGCCGAGCGCTGGCACCTCGACGCCTATTTCGAGGTGGAACCCGACGATGCCGCGGTCGCGGCGGTGCAGGCGCTGGTGCCGAGCGCGCGCGGGCTGGCGCCCGCGATCGAGCGGCTCGAGGACGAGGATTGGGTGACGATGAGCCAGGCGGGGCTCGCGCCGCTGCACGTCGGCCGCTTCTACGTTCACACCGCCGCGCACGACGCGCCGCCGCCGGCCGGCGCGCGGGTGTTCCGGATCGAGGCGGGCCGCGCGTTCGGCACCGGCCACCACGAGACGACCAGCGGCTGCCTGGCGATGCTCGACGGACTTGCCGGCGAGCGCTTCGAGCGGGCGATCGACGTCGGCACGGGTACCGGGCTGCTCGCCTTCGCCGCGCGCGAGTTGTGGCCCGCGGCGCGGATCGTCGCGACCGATATCGATCCCGTCGCGATCGACGTGACACGCGACAATGCCGTGGCGAACGACGTGGCGGACATCGAACTGGTGGTCGCCGACGGCGCGCTGGCGGACGCGATCACCGCCGCGGCGCCCTACGACCTGGTGATCGCCAACATCCTCGCCGGGCCGCTGGTGTCGATGGCGCCGGAGCTCGCGTCAATCGCCGCGCCGCACGCGACGGTGGTGCTCGCCGGGCTGCTCGGGCGCCAGGCCGCCGAGGTGATCGACGCCTACGCCGCCTGCGGCTGCACGCTGGAGGCGCGGGACGACCGGGGCGACTGGACGATCCTACGGCTGCGTGCCGGCGCGGAGCGCTATGTGCCGACCGCGCCGTTCGATCCTGCCGGACGCGACGGCTGGGCGCTCGACATCTGACGCGCTTTCCGGCCGGAGCGGGAGCGGCTAGCATCGGGTCCGTGCCGACCGCCATCCCCCTGCGCCGCGCCGCCCGCGCCGTGCGCATCCTGCTGGCGACGGTCGTGGTCGTGCTGCTGGGCTATGGCCTCGCCGGGCTGATCGGCGGGGCGATCCCGGTCCATCGCGCGTGGCAGGCGCCCGAAGACGGCGTGCGCATCTATGTCGAGGACAACGGCATCCACACCGGCATCGTCGTGCCGGTGTCGGCGGTCGGCGTCGACTGGCGCGATCTGGTGCGGCCCGAACACTTGCGCGACCCGCGCTATGCCGGGCACAGCCATCTCTCGATCGGCTGGGGCGACCGCGCCTTCTACGTCGGCACGCCGACGTGGGGCGACCTCAAGCCGTCGACCGTGCTGCGCGCCGCGTTCGGAAGCGAGGACACCGTGCTCCACGTCGGCCATCTGCCCGAGCCGCGGGCGGGCGAGCCCGGCGTCCGCGCGCTGGTGCTGCGGCCCGCGGAGTACCGCCGCCTCGCCGACTTCATCCGCTCGAGCTTCTCCACCGGCCCCGACGGGCTGGCGGGCAGCGTGCCGGGCTATGGGCGGGCGGACGCCTTCTACACCGCGCACGGCCACTACAGCGCGCTGCGCACCTGCAACAGCTGGACCGGCGAGGCGCTGCGCCATGCCGGAGTGCGGATGGGGGCGTGGACGCCGTTCCCGGTCACCGTGATGCGCTGGCTGCCGTGAGCGCGCCGCTCGGCCCCCCGCCGCTGCGCCACACGCTGCGCGAATGGCCGCGTGCCGCCTGGGGACTGGCGCAGCTGTCGCTGACGTGGCGCGGGCTGCTGTCCGCACCTCCGGGCGACGGCCGGCGGGTGCTGGTGCTACCGGGATTGTTCAACTCGGATCGTTCGACCGCGCTGATGGTCCGCTATCTGAACACGATCGGCTATCGCGCGTCGGGCTGGGGGCTCGGCCGCAACCTGGGCCGGCGCACGATCGGTGGCGAGGGCGAGCGGCTGCTCGCGATCGTCGCGGAAGCGGCGGAGGAGGCGCGCGCGCCGGTGACGCTGATCGGGGTGAGCCTGGGCGGGATCATGGCGCGACTGGCGGCGCATCTTCTGCCCGACCGCGTGGCCGAGGTGATCACGGTGTCGTCCCCCTATGCCGGCCCGGCGCGCGCGACGCGGGTGTGGCGCGCGTATCAGCGGATCACCGGCGACCGGATCGACGCGGCGGAGACGCTGGCGCTGGCGGCGCTGATCCGCAGCCCGCTGCCGGTCCCCGCCACGGCGATCTGGAGCCGCAGCGACGGCCTGGTCAACGGGCTCGCCTGCCGCGGCCAGGACTGCCGCGCGATCGAGGTGTGCAGCAGCCACCTGGGCGTGCAGACCCGTGCCGAGGTGCTCCGCGCGATCGCCGGGGTGCTGGCGGAGCGCCGCGCTCAGTAGGGCTTGTCGCGCTGGATGCGCTCGGCATCCTTGCTGGCCTGCTTCTCTTCCTTGCGGCGCTGGCGTTCCTCTTCGGCCTGCTGCTTGCGCAGCTTGCGGCCGGCGTTGCGGTCGGCCTCGTCCTGGCTGGTGGTCGTCCAGTCGACCACCTGCGAGCCGGCACGCACCGGCGCGGTGGCGACGTCCCACGCGGTCTTCGCGACGCAGCCGCCGGCGAGCAGCGGGACGAGGGCGATCGGCAGGAAGCGCAACGATACTCGCATGGAACAGCTCCTCAGCAGGCCGGACGCGGCCGGAAACATGTCGCGGATCAACGCACCGGCGGCACGTGCGGTGCCTTAGGATGTAGCGAGAGGTCAACGCTCGTGGCTCTCTCGATACGGGCTCTCGACAAGCTCGATCCCTACTCGAGACGAACGGGGAGAGTGGGAACGTCGATCCAGCCTAGCCCGCCTTGCGTGCGCGGGCGACCGCCGCGACCAGCGCATCGTAGCCGACGGCGCCGCTCAGCATCTGGTCGCCGACCACCCAGGTCGGCGTGCCGGTGATGCCGAGCTGCCCGGCCTGGCCGATATTGCGCGCGATCTCCTGCTGGACCGCCTGCGAGCCGGCGGCGGTGCGGGCGGCGGCGACGTCGAGCCCGGCCTTGGCGGCGGCGCGCTGGATCGCGGCCTCGTCGAGCCGGCTTTCGGCGTAGAGCGCGGCATGGAACGGGCGGAACTTACCCTGCTGCGCGGCGGCGAGCGCCCATTCGGCGGCGGTGCGGCTGCCGGGACTCAGGATCGGCAGCTCGCGATAGACGATGCGCACCTTGGGATCGGATTCGAGCAGCTTGTCGATCGCCGGCAGGCTCGCGCGGCAATAGCCGCAGGCATAGTCCATATAGGCGACGAGCGTGACGTCGGCCTGCGCGTTGCCCGCCCAGGCGCCGGCGAACGGCGTCTCGATCGCGACGCGATTGGCGTCAACGGCCTTTCCGACCTCCCGCTCCTGCAGCTTCTGCATCGCCTCCGGCAGGATCTCCGGGTGTGAGAGGATGTAGTCGTGGACGATCGCCTCGGTCCGCGCACGGTCGGCGCCGCCCGGAAGCAGCAGCGGCTGGAGCAGCGCGAAGGCGGCGGCGCCGAGCAGGGCGGCGAGCAGCAGCGCGCCGAAGGCGAGAAGGGGATTGCGCGGCATGGAGGTCCTTAGCGTGCGGTCAGGCGGCGGCGGTCGCGCTTGCGGTCGTCGAGCGCGTTCTGCGAAATCATCTGGATATCCTGCGCCCGCAGCCGTTCGGAGCTGCCCTCGGGGAGGCCGGCGACCGCGGCGCGGGCGCTCGCCAGCGCCATGCCGGGCTCGCCGATCAGGCTGGCGCGCTCCGCCATCGCCAGCGCGACGCGCGGCTGGTCGCCCTTGCGCTCGTAGATCGTCGCCAGCTGGGTCCAGGCGAAGGGGTTCTCGCGATCGCGCGCCACCGCCTGGCGCAGCACCTTCTCCGCCTCGGCGAGATGGCTGGTGTCCTCGGTCGCGATCAGCGCATGGCCGAAGGTGGCGGCGATCAGCGGCTGGTTTCCGGTGCGCGTCGTCGCCTCGCGCAGCGGCGCCAGCGCTTCCTGCGGCTTGCCCGATTCGAGCAGGATCTGGCCCTGGAGCTCCAGGAAATAGGGATCGTGCGGCTTCGCCTTCACCAGCGCGGCGGTCTCCTGCTGCGCCTGCTCCGGATAGCCGGTGAGGTGATAGGCATAGGCGCGCGCGTAATGCGCCGGGATGCTGTTGTCGCTCGCCGGATAGCGCTGCAGCGTCGCCTTGGGATCGTTGACGTAGCCGCGCAGCTTCGCCTGGACGCGGAGGAACCGCTCCTGAAGCTTGGGGTCGATCGCCGCGTTCCAGCCGGGCTGCGCCTGGAGATCGGCGGTGAGCGCGCTGATCCGCTCGCCGCTCAGCGGGTGGGTGCGGTTGTAGCTGTTCTCCTGCGGGATCGCGAGGCGGTACTCCATGTTCTGGAGCTTCTTGAAGAAGGACAGCATGCCCTTGCCGCTGATGCCGGCGGTGCCGAGGTAGCGTGCGCCCGCCGCGTCGGCGGTGGTCTCCTGCGTGCGGCTGAAGGCGAGATAGTTGCCGAGCGCGGCCTGCTGGCCGGCGGCGAGGATGCCCGCGCCGGCCTCGCCCGCGCCGGCGGCGACTGCGGCGACGCCGAGCAGCAGGCTGAGGATCGAGATGCCCGTCGCAGGCCCCGCGCCGCGCCCGGCGAGAGCGACATGGCCGCCGATGATGTGGCCGACCTCGTGCGCGACGACGCCCTGCACTTCGTTGACGTCGTCGGCCTCGTCGATCAGCCCGGAGTGGAGATAGACGGTCTGGCCGCCGGCGACGAACGCGTTGACGCTGGGGTCGTTGAGCAGGACGACCGTGAAATTCTTGGGATCGAGCCCGGCGGCGACCGCGATCGGCCGCGCCATGTCGGTGAGCAGCGATTCGGTTTCCGCGTCGCGCAGGATCGACTGGGCGGCGGCGGGTTGCGCCCACAGGAGGAGCGCGGCGGCAAGGCCGGCGAGAGTGCGCTTCATGGCCGTCCTTATCGGCGATGCCGGCGCCAGGTTCAACGCGGGCTGGGCATCACGCTGGTGCCGCGGGGCTGAACCTCGGGTGAAGCCCCTCCCGCCGCGCGGCGGGAGGGGCTTTCTGCCGGTCAGGCGCCGAAGGTGCGCTGCCACCAGCCGCGGCGCGGGGCCGCACCGTCGGACGTGCCTTCCGCCGCATCGCTCTCGGCAGCCTCGGGCTCGGCCGCAGCGGGCTGCGCAGCCGGTTCCGGGACCGGTGCCGGCTCGGCGGGTGCCTCGGCGGCCGGCGCAGCGTCCGCCTTGCGGCGACGGGTGCGCTTGGGCTTGGGCGCGGCTTCCTCCTCGGGAACCGGTGCGCTGGTCTCGACCGGGGCGGGCGCTTCGGCCGGTGCGGCGTCGGCCTTGCGGCGACGCGTGCGCTTGGGCTTGGGCGCTTCCTCGGCCGCCGGCTCCGCTGCCGGGGCTTCGGCCGCGGGAGCCTCGACCGCAGGCGCCGCTTCCGCCGCTTCGGCGGCGCGCGCCGACGGACGGCGGCGGGTGCGCTTCGGCTTGGGCGCGGGCTCTTCCGCCTGTGCCTCCGGTGCCTCGACCGGCGCTTCGGGCGTCGGCTCGACCTCGGCAGGTGCGGCCTCGACCGGGGCGCTGGTTTCGACCGGCGCGATCGCCTGCTCGGCGGCCTCCGCCTCGGTCACCGGCGCGAGCGCATCGCCGCGACGGCCACCGCGACGACCGCGACGGCGGCGGCGACGGCCTTCGCCGGCTTCCGCTTCGGCGATCGGCGCGCTGCTCTCCTCGAGCACCTCGGCGTCCTCGTCGACGTCCGCCTCTTCGGCTTCGTCCGCGAACGACTCGGCGGCGGCTTCTTCGCCCGCTTCGGCCTCATCCTCGCGATTGCGACCGCGACGGCCGCGGCGGCGGCGGCGGCGCTTGTTGCGGCCTTCGCCTTCCTCGTCGTCACGGCGACGCTGCGGCTGCTCGTCGCGGGCCTCGGCCTCCTCGGCCTCCTCCAGCTCCTCGTCGTCGATCTCGTCGAAGACCTCGTCCTCGGGCTCCTCGATCAGCGGCGCGATCTTGGGCGCATAGGCGGGCGGCGGGCCGGACGCCTCGACCGACATGCGCGCACCCTCGAGCTCGGCTTCCGCCGCGACCTCGACGGCGACGCCGTAGCGGTCCTCAATCTCGGCGATGTCGGCGCGCTTCTTGTTGAGCACGTAGAAGGCGGCTTCCTGGCTGGCCCGCAGCAGCAGCTGCGAACCGCGGCCGCGTGCGGCCTCGTCCTCGATCATGCGCAGGGCAGACAGGCCTGCCGACGAGGCGGTGCGGACCAGGCCGGTGCCTTCGCAATGCGGGCAGGTGCGGGTCGACGCCTCGAGCACGCCGGTGCGCAGCCGCTGGCGGCTCATCTCCATGAGGCCGAAGGCGGAGATGCGGCCGACCTGGATGCGCGCGCGGTCGTTCTTGAGCGCTTCCTTCATCGCCTTCTCGACCTTCCGGACGTTGGACCCGTGGTCCATGTCGATGAAGTCGATGACGACGAGGCCGGCCATGTCGCGCAGGCGCAGCTGGCGGGCGATTTCCTGCGCCGCTTCCAGGTTGGTCGCGGTCGCGGTCTGCTCGATGTTGTGCTCGCGGGTCGAGCGGCCCGAGTTGATGTCGATCGACACCAGCGCTTCGGTCGGGTTGATGACGAGATAGCCGCCCGACTTGAGCTGCACGACCGGGCTGTACATCGCGGCCAGCTGGTCCTCGACGCCGGCGCGCTGGAACAGCGGCACCGCGTCGGCATACTGCTTCACCTTGCGCGCGTGGCTCGGCATCAGCAGCTTCATGAAGTCCTTGGCCTGACGATAGCCGTCCTCGCCCTCGACGATCACTTCCTCGATGTCGCGGTTGTAGATGTCGCGAATCGCGCGCTTCAACAGGTCGCTGTCGCCATAGACCAGCGCCGGGGCGGTCGAGTGCAGCGTCGTCTCGCGGATGTCGTCCCACACACGGGCGAGATAGTCGAAGTCGCGCTTGATCTCGGTCTTGGTGCGCTGGAGGCCGGCGGTGCGGACGATGCAGCCCATCGAGGGCGGCAGCTGCAGCTCCGACATGATCGACTTCAGCCGCTTGCGGTCCGACGACGAGCTGATCTTGCGCGAAATGCCGCCGCCGTGCGCAGTGTTGGGCATCAGCACGCAATAGCGGCCGGCGAGGCTGAGGTAGGTGGTCAGCGCCGCGCCCTTGTTGCCGCGCTCTTCCTTGACGACCTGGACCAGCAGCACCTGGCGGCGGTGGATGACGTCCTGGATCTTGTAGCGGCGGCGCAGGTTCAGGCGGCGCTGGCGCAGCGCGTCGACCGCCGCGTCGTCACCACCGCCGCGGCGCTTGCGCTTGCGGCCGGACGACGCGGGCGCACCGTCGTCGTCGCCGGCATCCTCGCCCGCGTCCTCGTCGTGCTCGTCCTCGTCGTGCTCCAGCACTTCGACGTCGCCGTCCGCGTCGAGCGCGATGGCGTCCTCGTCGTCGTAGCCTTCTTCGTCCTCGTCGTCCTCGCGGGCGCGCAGGGCGGCTTCCTCGGCGGCGTGCTCGGCCTCCTCGCGCAGCAGCGCCTCGCGATCCTCCTTGGGGATCTGGTAATAGTCGGGGTGGATCTCGGAAAAGGCGAGGAAGCCGTGGCGGTTGCCGCCGTATTCGACGAACGCCGCCTGGAGCGACGGCTCGACGCGCGTCACCTTGGCGAGATAGATATTCCCCTTGAGCTGCTTGCGCTCAGCGGATTCGAAGTCGAACTCCTCGATCCGGTTTCCCTTGACGACGGCAACGCGGGTTTCCTCCCGGTGGCGTGCGTCGATCAGCATACGCGTGGTCATTGAAGTGTCTCCGGGCGCGGCGGACGGCCTGGGGCCGGTGCGGCGCGCCTTGGGCATGGCCGCCGGGCGGATCCGGATCCGCGGCGGTGCTGCATGGGTCGATGAATGCCTCTGCCGCACGGGCACGGCCGGACCGGTGGTCCGGGCCAAACGTCGCCGACCAGCGTCCGCCATTCGGGGCGGTGCTGCTGGGTCGGGACGGAACATGCCTCATGCGAGCGTCAACCTGGTTTACCCGTTTGTCGGCGCGAATGCGGCGGACGGGCTTTCGGGAACGCCGGTCGTCGTCGGACGACAAACGGCGTGATCCTTGCCTAGCATTGCCGTTGCCACGCGGCAACACCGCGCGCACGCCCCCGTCGGTCGCGTCGAACTTGCCTTTCCGCCCCGGTTAGGAAGTAGTTAACTCGATGCTTCCACCCTGTCCGCATATCGGGGTTCCCGATTCCCGCAGTACGTAAACGGACGAGTTGCTTATGATCGCCCGCCGGCTCCGGCCCCGCGCCCGTTCGCGCGCCCCGCATCCTGCCCGCCGCTGCGCTCCGCGCGCCGCTGCGGTGGCGCTCGCATCGCTGCTGCTGTCGGCCGGGGGCGGCGTGACGCCGGGGCTCGCTGCCGCGATTCCGCTTGCCGACACGAAAGCCGGCGTGGCCGCGCTCGGTCCCGACTGGCGCGCCGGCAGCGTCGCCTTCGCCGCGCCCGACGCCGCCAAGCGCACCCGCATGGCGGTGCCGGCGACGCGCCGCGCGACCCGCCTGCCGCGGATCGACGGCGTCGCCGGCCGGCCGCTGGTGGTGATCGATGCGGGCCACGGCGGCCACGACCCCGGGGCGCTCGCATCGTGGGACGGCGGGGTTCGCGAGAAGGACCTGACGCTCGACCTGGCGCGCGCGATTCGCGAGCGGCTGCTCAAGTCGGGGCGGGTGCGCGTGGCGCTGACCCGCGACCGCGACGAATTCCTGATCCTGCAGGAGCGATTCGGCATCGCCCGCCGGCTAGGCGCGGACCTGTTCATCTCGATCCACTGCGACAGCGCCGAGAACCAGGGCGCGTCCGGCGCGTCGATCTACACGCTGTCCGAGGTCGCCTCCGACCGCGAGGCGGCGCGGCTGGCGGCACGCGAGAACAAGGCGGACATCCTGGCGGGCGTCGACCTGGCGGACGCCTCGGCGGACGTCTCGTCGATCCTGATCGACCTCACCCAGCGCGAGACGATGAACGCCTCGGCCGGCTTCGCCCGGCTGCTCGGGCGCGAGGCCAAGGAACTGGTGCCGCTCAAGCCCAACTATCACCGCATGGCGTCGCTGATGGTGCTCAAGGCGCCCGACATGCCGTCGATCCTGTTCGAGACCGGCTACATCTCCAACGAGGTCGACGCCAAGCGGCTCAATTCCGAGGCCGGGCGGCGCGCGATCGCGGAGAGCGTGCGGCGCGCGGTGGAGGTGCATTTCGCGCGCCGGCTCGCCTCGCGCTGACGCCGCCTTGCGGCGACCCGTCCCGGGGCCGGCGGCCAAGCTGCTGGCACCGCGGGCCAAACCTGCTACATCGCGCGGCCGATGAGTGCCGCTTCCGATCCCGTGACCGCCCGACCCGATGCCCCGCGCGAGCGTCGTCGCGACCGCTTTCGCCGGATCCGCCGGCGCTGGTGGTTCCGGCTGCTCGCCTGGGCCGCGCTGCTCGCCGGGCTGGCAATGGTGGCGGTGTGGTTCTTCCTGATCCGCACGCTGCCCTCGGTCGACGCGCTGCGCAGCTACGAGCCGCCGCTGCCGACCAACGTGCGCTCGATCGACGGCACGCCGATCCACAGCTATGCGCGCGAGCGCCGCGTCGAACTGTCCTACGCCGAATATCCGCCGCTGCTGGTCAAGGCATTCCTGGCCGCCGAAGACCGCACCTTCTTCGAGCATCACGGCGTCGACTATCCGGGCATCGCCAGCGCGATCCTGATCAACCTGCGCAACGACGGCCGCCCGATCGGCGCCTCGACCATCACTCAGCAGGTGGCCAAGAACCTGCTGCTCACCAACGAGGTGAGCTACGTCCGCAAGGCCAAGGAGGCGCTGCTCGCCTATCGCATCGAGGATGCGCTGACGAAGCAGCAGATCCTCGAACTCTACCTCAACCAGATCGCACTGGGCCGCAACGCGTTCGGCGTCGAGGCGGCGAGCCACGCCTATTTCGACAAGGACCTCGACCAGCTGTCGCTGGCGCAGATGGCGTATCTGGCGATCCTGCCCAAGGGGCCGTCCAACTACACGCCCGAGCGCGGCCACGACCGCGCGATCGCCCGGCGCAACTGGGTGCTGGGGGAGATGCTGCGCAACGGCTTCATCAACCAGGCGCAGCACGACGGCGCGGTGGCGCAGCCGCTCGGCACCAGCCCGCGGCAGACGCCACGGTTCGAGCGCGTCGGCGGCTATTTCATCGAGGAAGTGCGCCGCCAGCTGCTCGGCCGGCTGGGCGAGAACGAGAAGGACGGACCGCACAGCGTCTATGCTGGCGGGCTGTGGGTGCGCACCTCGCTCGACCCGCGCCTGCAGGGCTTCGCGCAGGAGGCGCTGCGCCGCGGGTTGATCCGCTATGATTCGGGGCGCGGCTGGTCCGGCGCGATCAACCATGTCGAGATCGATGGCGACCGCTGGCGCCAGGCGCTGCTCAACACCAACATCGGCCTCGACTACAGCGACTGGCGCGCCGGCATCGTCGTGTCGCGCGACGGCGGCCAGGCCGAGATCGGCTTCGCCGACGGCAGCACCGCGACGCTGCCGCGATCGGCGGCGCAGATGCCCAAGCGCGGCGGCGGCGGCACCGCCTTCGCGGCGCTCAAGGTCGGCGACATCATCGCGGTGGCGCCCGAGGGCGGGCACGTCGCGCTGCGCTCGATTCCCAAGGTGTCGGGCGGCATGGTGGTCGAGGAACCGCGCACCGGCCGCATACTGGCGATGCAGGGCGGGTTCGATTCGCGGCTGCAGGCGTTCAATCGTGCTACCCAGGCCAAGCGCCAGCCGGGATCGACGATCAAGCCGATCGTCTATTCGGCGGCGCTCGAAAAGGGGATGACCCCGGCGACGATCATCGCCGACGCGCCCTATTGCGTCGATCAGGGCGGGCGGCTGGGCACCAAGTGCTTCCGCAACTTCTCCGGCTCCTACGCCGGGCCGCACACGATGCGCTGGGGCATCGAGCAGTCGCGCAACCTGATGACGATCCGCGCGGCCGCGACCACGGGGATGAAGAACGTCACCGCGCTGATCGAGCGGCTGGGGGTGAGCGAGGGCCGCTATCCGCCCTACCTCTCTTATGCGCTGGGCGCGGGCGAGACGACGGTGGCGCGGATGGTCAACGCCTATTCGATCCTGGTGAACCACGGTCGCGCGCTCACCCCGTCGGTGATCGACTTCGTCCAGGATCGCCACGGAAAGGTGATCTGGCCGCAGGATTGGCGCGCGTGCGATCGCTGCAACGCACGCGATTGGGACGGCAAGGCGATGCCGCGGCCGCAAGTCCGCTCGCGCCAGCTGCTCGACGCGATGACCGCCTATCAGATGGTTCACATCACCGAGGGCGTCGTCCAGCGCGGCACCGCGGTGACGCTGCGCTCGCTCGACCGGCCGATGATGGGCAAGACCGGCACCAACAACGGCCCGACCGACGTGTGGTTCGTCGGCGGCACGCCGCAGATGATCGGCGGGCTCTACATCGGCTATGACACGCCGCGGAACCTGGGCGGCTCGGCGCAGGGCGGCACGCTCGCCGCGCCGATCTTCAAGGCGTTCGCGGAAAAGGCGTTCGAGGGGATGGAGAAGCTGCCCTTCACCGCGCCGGCCGGCGTGCGGATGGTGCGGATCGACCGCGGCAGCGGCAAGCCGGTCTACGGCGCCTGGCCCACCACCGAGCCCAAGGCATCGGTGATCTGGGAAGCGTTCAAGCCCGAGAGCGAGCCGCGCCGCCGCGCGCGCCGGTCGCAGGATGCGGCGCCGGTGCAGAAGGCCGCACCTGCCCCCGCCGCCGCCCCGCGCGACAGCGATTTCTTGCAAAGGGAGGGGGGCATTTACTAGGGCCCCGAACGAGGATCCCGGCCCCGGCCGGCACGTGTTTAGACCGATCTATTGAAGCGCCGCGGTCGCGGCCCGAGATTCCGGTACGGCCGGAACCAGGTGGAGTGAAGTTCGATGCGCGCCGAAGCGCAAGCCCATGTCGACAAGATCAACGACGCGCTGGCGCTGCTGCGCCGCTTCCTCGACTGGGACCGCGCGCTGCGCCGCCTGGACGAGCTGAACGCGCGCGTCGAGGACCAGAGCCTGTGGAACGACCCCAAGGCGGCGCAGGAAGTGATGCGCGAGCGGCGGCGGCTGGACGAGGCGATCACCGCGACCCGGGCGATCGAGCGCGAGCTGGCCGACACGGCCGAGCTGATCGAGATGGCCGATGCCGAGGGCGACGCCGAAATGGCGGACGAGGGTACGCAGAGCCTGGCCCAGCTGGCGGAACGCGCCGAGCAGGACAAGGTCAAGGCGCTGCTGTCGGGCGAGGCCGACGTCAACGACACCTATGTCGAGATCAACTCGGGCGCCGGCGGCACCGAGAGCCAGGACTGGGCCGGCATGCTCCAGCGCATGTACACGCGCTGGGCCGAGCGCAACGGCATGAAGGTGGAGCTGGTCGACTATCACGCCGGCGAGCAGGCGGGGATCAAGTCGGCGACGCTGCTGCTCAAGGGCGAGAACGCCTATGGCTACGCCAAGACCGAGAGCGGCGTGCACCGGCTGGTGCGCATCTCGCCCTATGACAGCGCGGCGCGGCGCCACACCAGCTTTTCGAGCGTGTGGGTCTATCCGGTGATCGACGACGACATCCAGGTCGAGATCAACGAGAGCGACCTGCGCATCGACACCTATCGCGCGTCGGGCGCGGGCGGGCAGCACATCAACACGACCGATTCGGCGGTGCGCATCACCCACCTGCCGACGGGGATCGTCGTGCAGTGTCAGAACCAGCGTTCGCAGCACAAGAACAAGGCGGAGGCGTACAACCAGCTGCGCGCGCGCCTCTACGAGCGGGAGCTGGCCGAGCGCGAGGCGGCGGCCAATGCCCAGAACGCGACCAAGACCGACATCGGCTGGGGTCACCAGATCCGCTCCTACGTGCTCCAGCCGTATCAGCTGGTGAAGGACCTGCGCACCGGCGTGACCTCCACCGCCCCCTCCGACGTGCTCGACGGCGCGCTGACCCCGTTCATGGCCGCGGCGCTGTCGCAGCGGGTGACGGGCGAGTCGGTCGAGGTGGAGGACGTCGACTGATCGGGCCGCGATCCTCGTTCCATCGGCGTTACCGCGCGGTGATCGGTGCGACCGCGCTCGCGCTGCTGCTCGGCGGCTGCGACGCGACCGAGCCCAAGCTGCCCGAGCGCAAGCCTGAGGCGAAGCCCGCCGACTTCCCCGCCGCCGACCGGCCGGTTGCGACCATCGTCTCGGCGCGCTGGTCGACCGAGGAGGCGCGCGACCGGCTCAACGAGGCCGAGGAAGTGATGGACGGCGCGGGCATCGCCAAGGGGATGACCGTCGCCGACATCGGCGCGGGCGAGGGCTATTACACGATCCGCCTGACCCAGCGCGTCGGCCCCGACGGGCGCGTGCTGGCCGAGGACATCGTGCCGGACGTGCGCGACGCCCTGGCGCAGCGCGTCGCGCGCGAGCGGCTCGACAATGTGAGCGTGCGGCTGGGCAAGGCCGACGATCCGCGGCTGCCGGCGGCGAGCTTCGACCGCGTGCTGATGGTGCACATGTACCACGAGATCGCCGAGCCCTACGCGTTCCTGTGGCACCTGCGGCCCTCGCTGCGTCCTGACGGGCTGGTGGTGGTGGTTGACGCGAACCGCGCGACGCAGAACCACGGCACGCCGCCCGCGCTGCTGCGCTGCGAGTTCGAGGCGGTGGGATACCGCCAGGTGGCGATGCGGCCGATGCCCTCTGCCGGCGGCTATCTCGCCGCCTTCCGCGCCGAAGGGCCGCGGCCGGAGCCCAAGGCGATCCGCCCGTGCCGCCTGTCCAGCCGCGCGGCGGCCGCGCAGCAAGGCTGATCCGCTACAACAGCCCCATCACGCGAAAGCTGGCGATGCCGTCGGACGCGACGACGAGATGGTCCAGCACGGCGATCTCGAGCGGGCGCAGCGTGCGCGCGAGCAGGCGGGTGGCGTCGATATCGGCGCGGCTGGGCGCGCTCGATCCGCGTGGGTGGTTGTGGCCGATCACCAGGCCGGACGCGCCGAACGCCAGCGCGTCGCTGACGATCCGGCGCAGCGGCAGGTCGACCAGATCGGCGCGGCGGGAGCGGGTGTAGCGGAGCGCGAGCATCCGCCGGTCGGCCGCGAGATAGGCGAAGGCGGCGATCTCCACGCGCTCGCGCGACAAGGGCGCGAACAGCCGCGAGGCATTCTCCCAATCGGAGAGGATGCGATCGTTGCGGAAAGGGCGCTGCGCGGCCATCGCGCCACGCTAGGGCCGCGCCGCGGTGCCCTGCGACGAAGCCAGACCGTAGTGGACGCGAGACTTTACTCCGAAATGGGCTGGATCAGCCCGTTGGTCCGCGGCTAGGTCATCCGATGCAGCAATATCTCGACCTGATGCAGCGCGCGCTCGACACGGGCGTGGAGACGATGGACCGTACCGGGGTCGGCACGCGATCGGTGTTCGGTCACCAGATGCGCTTCGATCTGGCGCAGGGCTTTCCGGTGCTCACCACCAAGAAGCTGCACCTGCGCTCGATCATCGTCGAGCTGCTGTGGTTCCTGCGCGGCGATACCAACGTGCGCTGGCTGCAGGAGCGGCGCGTCCGCATCTGGGACGAGTGGGCTGACGCTTCCGGCGATCTCGGGCCGGTATACGGCAAGCAGTGGCGCGACTGGGAGACGCCGGACGGCCGCCACCTCGACCAGATCGTCGAGCTGATCGCGACGCTGAAGGCGAACCCTGCGTCGCGGCGGATGGTGGTCTCCGCCTGGAATCCCGGCGACCTGCCGGCGATGGCGCTGGCGCCGTGCCACTGCCTGTTCCAGTGCCACGTCGCCAACGGTCGCCTGTCGCTGCAGCTCTACCAGCGCTCGGCCGACATCTTCCTGGGGGTGCCGTTCAACATCGCCAGCTACGCGCTGCTCACCCATCTGCTCGCCGACCAGTGCGGGCTGGAGGTGGGCGAGTTCGTGTGGACCGGCGGCGACTGCCACCTCTACCTCAACCACCTCGACCAGGCACGCGAGCAGCTGGCGCGGACGCCGACCGAGCTGCCGCGGCTGGAGATCCTGCGGCGGCCGGACGGCATCGACGGCTACGAACTGGAGGATTTCGTGCTGCACGACTATCGCGCGCAGCCGCACATCAAGGCACCGGTGGCGGTGTGATCGTCTTCCACCTCGCGCGCGCCGACAACGGCGTGATCGGGCGCGACGGGCAGCTGCCCTGGCGCCTCCCTGCCGATCTCCGCCGGTTCAAGGCGGGCACGATGGGCAAGCCGATGGTGATGGGGCGCAAGACGTTCGAGAGCTTTCCCAGCCCCCTGCCGGGGCGGCGGCACATCGTGCTGACGCGCGATCCGGGCTGGTCGGCACCCGGTGCGGAAGTCGCGCACGATCCCGAAGCGGCGCTGGCACTGGCGGGACCCGGCGAGGTGGCGGTGATCGGCGGCGCGGAGGTGTTCGCGCTGTTCCTTCCGCAGGCCGAGCGGATCGAGCTGACCGAGGTCCATGCCGCGCCGGAGGGCGACGCGGTGGTGCCGGGCTTCGACGGCTGGCGCGAGACGGCACGCGAGGACTTCGCCGCCGAGGGGGGGCGGCCGGCGTACAGCTTCGTGACGCTGGTGCGGTAGCAGAGCCGCGCAGGACGCGCGCCGGAGGGGCGGTTTCGCACGCACGGTTTGCCTGCGCGTCCGCTTTGCCTATAGCGCGGCGCATGGAGCGGCTGGACGGCGGCTCGGCGGTTCCCGCGAGCTTGCGCGGCGGAGTCGTCGCGCTCGGCAATTTCGATGGCTTTCACCTCGGCCACCAGGCGGTGGTGCGCCGCGCGGTGACGCGTGCGCGCGCCGAAGGGCGGCCGGCGATCGTCGCCACCTTTGACCCGCACCCGATCCGATATTTTCGCCCCGACGCGGCGCCGTTCCGCCTGACCAGCCTCGACCAGCGCCAGCGGCTGTTCGCCGACGCCGGCGCGGACGCGATGCTCGTGTTCCGCTTCGATGCCGACTTGGCGAGCCTGTCGGCGGCGGACTTCGTCGAGCAACGGTTGCGGGAGCTCGCCGGAGTCGGCGGGGTGGTGACGGGTGCCGACTTCACCTTCGGCAAGGGGCGCGACGGCAAAGTCGCGGTGCTGGCGGCGCTGGGCGCGGCGCAAGGCTTCTCCGTGGACACGGTCGCGCCGGTCGAGGACGCCGGCGGCCCCGTGTCGTCGAGCCGCATCCGCGCGCTGCTCCAGGCGGCGCGGCCGGCCGAGGCGGCGGCGCTGCTGACCCGGCCGTTCGCGGTCGAGGGCATCGTGGCACCGGGTGCGAAGCTGGGGCGGGAGCTGGGCTATCCGACCGCCAACCTGACGCTCGGCAGCTATCTGCGCCCCTCCTACGGCATCTATGCGGTGCGCGGGCGGCTCGACGACGGACGCGTTCTGGACGGGGTCGCCAACCTCGGCATCCGACCGATGATCGAGCCGCCGGTCGAACTGCTCGAGCCCTATTTCTTCGACTTCTCCGGCGACCTGTACGGACAGCGCATCGAGGTCGAGCTGATCGACTATCTGCGGCCGGAGTGGCGGTTCGACGATCTGTACGCGCTGAAGGCGCAGATCGCACGCGATTGCGACGATGCGCGGGCGGCGTTGGCGCGGCGGTAGCTGCCGGCCGCAGCTGGCCATAATTCGAGCGGACGCCGCGACCGAGTTGTCATAAGGCGGAACGCGAAGCGCCGTCTTACGAGTTTCGCCGGGTCATGACGGCCTCTCTGTAAAGCGTGACCGGCATAGCCGGGCCGTCAGCCAAGCGATGCTTCGTTCTGCACCCTTGCCGCCCGACGAAAAAACGGCGCCGGTGGGGTGCCACCGACGCCGTCTTCGATCCCGGTTGGGGAGCCGATCACATGTGGATCGGCTTGCCCTGCACGGCCATCGCCGCTTCCTTGATCGCCTCGCTGTGCGTCGGGTGCGCGTGGCAGGTGTAGGCGATGTCCTCGCTGGTGGCGCCGAACTCCATCGCCTGCGCCGCCTGGGCGATCATGGTACCAGCCACCGAGGTGATGATCCACACGCCCAGCACGCGATCGCTCTTGGCGTCGGCGATGACCTTCACGAAGCCGGCGGTGTCGTCGATCGCCTTCGCGCGGCTGTTCGCCATCATCGGGAACTTGCCGACCTTGATCTCGCCTTTTTCCTTGGCCTGCTCTTCGGTCAGGCCGACGCCGGCGATCTCCGGGTGGGTGTAGACGACGCTGGGGATGACGTCGTGGTTCACGATGCCGGTCTGGCCCGCGATGTTCTCGGCCACTGCGACGCCCTCGTCCTCGGCCTTGTGCGCGAGCATCGGGCCCGGGATCACGTCGCCGATCGCCCACACGCCGTCGACGGCGGTGCGGAAGTCGTGGTCGGTCTCGATCTGGTGACGCTGGTTGAGCTGCAGCCCGATCTTGTCGAGGCCGAGGCCTTCGGTGTTCGGGCGACGGCCGATCGCGACCAGCACGGCGTCGGCCTCCAGCGTTTCGGCAGCGCCACCGGCCGCCGGCTCGACCGTCACGGTCGCTCGGCCGCCGTCGACCGCCACGCCGGTGACCTTGGTCGAAAGCTTGAGCTCCATGCCCTGCTTCTTGAAGATCTTGGCGGCTTCCTTGCGGACTTCGCCATCCATGCCGGGCAGCAGCTGGTCGAGATATTCGACCACGGTCACCTTGGCGCCCAGGCGCTTCCACACCGAGCCGAGCTCCAGGCCGATCACGCCGCCACCGATGACGACGAGATGCTCCGGCACCTTCTCCAGCGTCAGCGCGCCGGTCGAATCGACCACGACCTTCTGGTCGATCTCCACGCCCGGCAGCGGAGTGACCGAGGAGCCGGTAGCGATGACGATGTTCTTGGCGGTGACGGTGCGGTCGCCGACCTGGACGGTGTGCGCGTCCTGGAAGGTGGCGAGGCCTTTCACCCACTCGACCTTGTTCTTCTTGAACAGGAACTCGATGCCGCCGGTGAGGCCGGTGACGGCCTTGTCCTTGTCGGCCATCATCGCCGACAGGTCGAGCTCGACCCCTGAGAACTTCACGCCATGCTTGGCGAGGACGCCGGACATCGCCTCGTCGAACTTCTCCGACGCGTTGAGCAGCGCCTTGGAGGGGATGCAGCCGACGTTGAGGCAGGTGCCGCCCAGCGTCTCGCGCGATTCGGCGCAGGCGGTCTTGAGGCCCAGCTGGGCCGCGCGGATCGCCGCGACATAGCCGCCGGGGCCGGCACCGATCACGAGAACGTCGAAGTCGTATTCAGCCATTTTCTTCTCTTTCTTGTGCTCCGGCGAAGGCCGGAGCCCAGTTTCGAGACGGAATCTGGTGCGCGTCTCGCTTCGTTACAAACCGGCCGCAACTGGACCCCGGCCTGCGCCGGGGACCGGTTGCACGGGACTTACAGGTCGATCAGCAGGCGGGTCGGATCCTCGATCGCGTTCTTGAGCGCGACGAGGAAGGTCACCGCCTCGCGGCCGTCGATGATGCGGTGGTCGTAGCTGAGCGCCAGATACATCATCGGGCGCACCACGACCTCTCCGTCGCGGACGACCGGGCGCTCCTCGATGCGGTGGAGACCCAGCACCGCCGACTGCGGCGGGTTGATGATCGGGGTCGACATCAGCGAGCCGAACACGCCGCCGTTGGAGATGGTGAAGGTACCGCCCTTCATCTCGTCCATCTTGAGCGCGCCTTCCTTGGCGCGCTTGCCGAAGTCGCCGATCGTCTTCTCGACCTGCGCCACCGACATCTGGTCGGCCGAGCGGATCACCGGCACGACCAGGCCCTGCGGCGCGGAAACCGCGACCGAGATGTCGGCATAGTCGTGATAGACGATCTCGTCGCCCTCGATGTAGGCGTTGACCGAGGGGATGTCCTTGAGGGCCATGCACGCGGCCTTCACGAAGAAGCCCATGAAGCCCAGGCGGACGCCGTGCTTCTTCTCGAACAGGTCCTTGTACTTGGTGCGCGCCTCGATGACGGCGGTCATGTCGACGTCGTTGAAGGTGGTGAGCAGCGCGGCGGTGTCCTGGGCTTCCTTCAGGCGGCGGGCGATGGTCTGGCGCAGGCGCGTCATCTTGACGCGTTCCTCGCGGCGCTCGCCACCCGCGGCGGCGGGCGCTGCGGCCGGAGCCTGGGTCGGCGCGGACGCAGGCGCTGCGGCCGGCTTGTTCGACGCGGCAGCGACGATGTCTTCCTTGGTCAGGCGACCGTCCTTGCCGCTGCCCTTCACGGTCGCCGGATCGACGCCATGCTCCAGGATCGCGCGGCGGACCGACGGCGACAGCGCGGCGGCGTCGACGTTGCCGCCGGCTTCCTGCTGCGCGGCGGCCGGGGCCGGCGCCGGTGCGGCGGTGCTGCCGGCTTCGGGGGCGGCGGTCTTGGCCGGGGCGCCGTCGCCCGCGTCGATCGTCGCGATCATCGCGCCGACCGAGACGGTGTCGCCCGGCTGGACGGCGTGCGCGCCCATCACGCCCGCGACGGGCGAGGGGACTTCGACCGACACCTTGTCGGTTTCGAGGCTGGCGATCGGCTCGTCGGCCTTCACCGGGTCGCCCGGCTGCTTCAGCCATTCGCCGAGCGTGGCTTCGGTGATCGATTCGCCCAGTACGGGAACAAGGACTTCGGTTGCCATTGGGTCTTCCTCTTGGTTCCCGCCGGGGGGACTCGGAGCTTCAGAAACGGTCAGGCGCCAGCCTTACCGGTGACACGATCGTCGTCGGACTTGCGCGTGCGGCGGATTTCCTCGCGCACGCTGTGGCCGAGCGCCTCGGCCACCAGCGCGCCCTGTTCCGCGGTGTGGCGCTTCATCAGGCCGGTCGCGGGAGAGGCGGCGGCGGCACGGCCGGCATAGCGGGCGCGCGACACGCGGGTGCCGGCCTTTTCCAGCGCTTCCTCGATCAGCGGCTCGACGAAGAACCAGTAGCCGTTGTTCTTCGGCTCTTCCTGCGCCCAGACGACCTCCTCGAGGTTCGGCATGCGCTTGAGGCGCTCGACCAGCGGCTCGCCCGGGAAGGGATAGAGCTGCTCGACGCGGACGATCGCGGTGTTGCGATCGCCGGCGGCGTCGCGCGCCTCGATCAGATCGAACGCGACCTTGCCGGTGCACAGCACCAGCCGCTTCACGTCCGTATCGGCCGGTGCCGACGGATCGGAGAGCAGGCGGCGGAAATGGCCGGCGTCGAGGAAGTCCTCCGCCTTGGACACCGCCATCTTGTGGCGGAGCAGCGACTTGGGAGTCATCACCACCAGCGGCTTGCGGAAGTTGCGGTGCATCTGGCGACGCAGCAGGTGGAAATAGTTCGCCGGCGACGTGACGTTGGCGACCTGCATATTGTCCTGCGCGCACAGCTGCAGGAAGCGCTCGGGGCGTGCGGAGCTGTGCTCCGGACCCTGGCCTTCGTAGCCGTGCGGCAGCAGCATCACCAGGCCGTTGGCGCGCAACCACTTGGCCTCGCCCGACGCGATGAACTGGTCGATCATGATCTGCGCGCCGTTGACGAAGTCGCCGAACTGCGCCTCCCACAGCACCAGCGTCTTGGGATCGGTCAGCGCATAGCCGTATTCGAACCCGAGCACGCCATATTCGCTGAGCGGCGAGTCGAGCACCTCGAAGCGGCCGTGCTGGATCTGCTGGAGCGGCACGTACTTGTGCTCGTCCTTCTGGTCGACCCAGACGGCATGGCGCTGCGAGAAGGTGCCGCGGCCCGAATCCTGGCCCGACAGGCGGACGCCGAAGCCTTCCGACAGCAGCGAGCCGAACGCCAGCGCCTCGGCCGTCGCCCAGTCGAAGCCCTCGCCCGCCTTGAACATCTGCCGCTTGGCATCGAGCACGCGGCCGAGCGTCTTGTGGATTTCCAGGTCGTCCGGAACCTCGGTCAGCGTGCGGCCGAGCGAGTCGAACAGCTTGGTCTCGATGCCCGTCTCGGCGGTGCGGCGCGCCGTCTCCGGATCGGCCGGCATGTGCAGGCCGGACCAGCGCCCCGCGAACCAGTCGGCGCGGTTGGGCTGGTAGCTCTTGGCGCTTTCGAACTCGCCTTCCAGCAGCGTCGTGAACTCGTGCGTCTTGCCGTCGACGAACGCCTGGTCGACCACGCCCTCTGCCTGGAGCCGCTTGGCGTAGATCTCCGAGACCGGCGGGTGGGTCTTGATCTTGGCGTACATCAGCGGCTGGGTGAACGAGGGCTCGTCGCCCTCGTTGTGGCCGAAGCGGCGGTAGCACCACATGTCGATGACGACGTCGCGCTTGAACGTCTGGCGGAACTCGATCGCCACCTTGCAGGCGAAGGTCACCGCCTCGGGATCGTCGCCGTTGACGTGCAGGATCGGTGCCTGGACGCCCTTGGCGACGTCCGACGGATAGGGCGAGGAGCGCGCGAACTGCGGGCTCGTCGTAAAGCCGACCTGGTTGTTGATGACGAAGTGGACGCAGCCGCCGGTGTTGTAGCCGCGGATGCCGGAGAAGCCGAGGCACTCCCAGACGATTCCCTGGCCGGCAAAGGCCGCATCGCCGTGGATGAGGACGGGCAGCACCTGCTCATGATCCGACAGGTCGTTGCGGACCGTCTGGATCGCGCGCGACTTGCCGAGCACGACCGGGTTCACCGCCTCGAGGTGCGAGGGGTTGGCGACCAGCGACATGTGGACGGTGGCGCCGTCGAAGCTGCGGTCGGTCGAGGTACCCAGATGGTACTTCACGTCGCCCGAGCCGCCGACGTCCTCCGGGTTGGCCGAGCCGCCCGAGAATTCGTGGAAGATCACGCGGAACGGCTTCGCCATCACGTTGGCGAGCACGTTCAGACGGCCGCGGTGGGCCATGCCGTAGACGATCTCACGCACGCCCATCTGGCCGCCGTACTTGATGACCGACTCGAGCGCCGGGATCATCGATTCACCGCCGTCGAGGCCGAAGCGCTTGGTGCCGACATACTTGCGGCCCAGGAACTTCTCCCACTGCTCGGCCTCGATGACCTTGGAGAGAATCGCCTTCTTGCCGTCGACCGTGAACTGGATGGCCTTGTCCTTGCCCTCCATGCGGTCCTGAAGGAAGCGGCGCTCCTCCACGTCGGCGATGTGCATATATTCGAGGCCGACGTTGCCGCAGTAGTTGGCGCGCAGGATCGTCACCAGCTCGCGGATCGTCGCGGTCTCCAGGCCCAGCGCGCCGCCCAGATAGACGGGACGGTCGATCTCGCTGTCCGGGAAGCCGTGGTATTCGGTCTTGAGATCCTCGGGCAGCTCGCGGTGCGGCGAGAGGCCGAGCGGATCGAGGTTCGCCGCGAGATGCCCGCGCACGCGATAGGTGCGGATCAGCAGCTGGGCGCGGATGGCGTCGCCGGCCGCCTTAGCGATGTCGGCGGTGGAGGCCTGCGCGGGGGCTGCGGCCGGCGCCGGTGCGGGCTTGCCGCCGCCCTTCGCGGGCTTGGGCGCCGGCTCCATCTGGGTCGGGTCGAGCGCGGCGGTCAGCGCATCGGTGTCGGTCAGCGGCCAGCGCTTGCTCTGCCAGCTGGGGCCGGAGACCGCGCCTTCCAGCCCGTCGAACCACTGGCGCCAGCCAGCGTCGACGCTGGCGGGATCCGCTTTGTAGCGGGTGTAGAGCGTCTCCACGAACGCCGGGCTGACGCCGGCTGCGATATCGGAGAAGTCCTGGCCTTCGTAGCCCATGATGCGTCCTGTCCGTCCGTTCGTCCCGACCTAGTCGAGGGACGTGCCGCGCGCCCCGGCGTGTCCGTGCGACACGCGCGAGATGGGAACGCGCGGCGCTGTCTTTAACCCTTCAGCACTTCCAGCAGCGTCGAGCCGAGCTCGCTGGGGGAAGCAGCGACCTTGATGCCGGCCGCTTCCATCGCCGCGATCTTGTCCTCGGCGCCGCCCTGGCCGCCCGAGACGATCGCGCCGGCATGGCCCATGCGGCGGCCCGGAGGTGCCGTGCGGCCGGCGATGAAGCCTGCCATCGGCTTCTTGCGCCCGCGCTTCGCCTCGTCCTTGAGGAACTGCGCGGCTTCTTCCTCGGCCGAGCCGCCGATCTCGCCGATCATGATGATCGACTCGGTCGCGTCGTCGGCCAGGAACAGCTCGAGCACGTCGATGAAGTTGGTGCCGTTGACCGGATCGCCGCCGATGCCGACCGCAGTGGTCTGGCCGAGGCCGGCGTTCGAGGTCTGGAACACCGCCTCATAGGTGAGGGTGCCCGAGCGCGAGACGACGCCGACCGACCCCTTCTTGAAGATCGAGCCCGGCATGATGCCGATCTTGCACTCGCCCGGCGTCAGCACGCCCGGGCAGTTCGGGCCGATCAGGCGCGACTTCGAACCCGACAGCGCGCGCTTGACGCGGACCATGTCGAGCACCGGAATACCCTCGGTGATGGCGACGATCAGCGGGATTTCCGCGTCGATCGCTTCCAGGATCGAATCGGCGGCGAATGGCGGCGGCACGTAGATCACCGACGCGTCGGCGCCGGTCTTCGACTTGGCTTCGGCGACGGTGTTGTAGACCGGCAGGCCGAGATGCTCGGTGCCGCCCTTGCCCGGCGTCACGCCGCCGACCATCTGCGTGCCGTATTCCAGCGCCGCCTTGGTGTGGAAGCTGCCGGTTTCGCCGGTCATCCCCTGGGTGATGACCTTGGTGTTCTTGTTGACGAGGATGCTCATTCGTCGGTCGCTCCTTGGCGCGCCATCGGCGTCGGTGTCAGATCAGCTGGTCGAAAAGGTCTTCCCATTGCGGGTTGTGGTCTTCAATCAGCTTCAGCTTCCAAGCCCGATTCCACTTCTTGATCTGCCGTTCGCGCAAGCGAGCCTCTTGCAGGTCGTCGTGCGGTTCATACCAAACCAGAAGCGTGCAACCGTGCTCGCTTGTAAAACCATCGATCGCCGCGGTGCGATGCTGCCAGGTCCGCTGGACCAGGTTGCTCGTGCATCCGACGTAGATCGTTCCGTTCCGTCGGCTTGCTACGATATAGACGTAGCCGACCTTCATTTTCGATCTCCACGTGCTCCCGCGCAGGCGGGAGCCTAGAGCCACAAGCGGTAGCGCCTGTGGCTCTGGACCCCCGCCTGCGCGGGGGTACGCTGTACTCAGCTCAAGCTGGCGTCGATGCCCTTGCACGCGACCAGCAGTTCCTTGACCGCGTCGACCGAGACGGTGAGGTTCGCCTTCGCTTCCTCGGACAGCGTGATCTCGATCACCTTCTCGACGCCGTCCTTGCCGATGACGATCGGCACGCCGACGTAGAGGTTGTCCACGCCGTACTGGCCCGTCAGATGGGCGGCGGCCGGCAGGACGCGCTTCTTGTCGAACAGATAGCTCTCCGCCATCGCGATCGCCGAGGTGGCGGGCGCGTAGAAGGCCGAGCCGGTCTTCAGCAGACCGACGATCTCGCCGCCGCCGGAGCGGGTGCGCTGGACGATCGCGTCGATGCGCTCTTTGGTGGAGAAGCCCATCTCGATGAGGTCGGTGACGGGGATGCCCGACACGGTCGAATATTCGAGGACGGGAACCATCGTGTCGCCGTGGCCGCCGAGCACGAAGCTGTTCACGTCCTTGACCGAGACGTCGAACTCGTCGGCGAGGAAGTGGCTGAAGCGTGCCGAGTCGAGCACGCCGGCCATGCCGACGACCTTGTTGTGCGGCAGGCCCGAGAATTCGCGCAGCGCCCACACCATCGCGTCGAGCGGGTTGGTGATGCAGATCACGAACGCGTCGGGAGCGTTGGCCTTGATGCCCTCACCGACGGCCTTCATGACCTTGAGGTTGATGCCGAGCAGGTCGTCGCGGCTCATGCCCGGCTTGCGGGCGACGCCGGCGGTGACGATGATGACGTCCGCGCCCGCGATGTCGGCATAGTCGTTCGAGCCGGTGATCTTGGCGTCGAAGCCCTCGACCGGGCCGCACTGGCTGAGGTCGAGCGCCTTACCCTGGGGGACGCCTTCGACCACGTCGAACAGGACGATGTCACCGAGGTTCTTGAGGGCGGCGAGGTGGGCGAGCGTGCCGCCGATGTTGCCGGCGCCGATGAGCGCGATCTTCTTGCGGGCCATGTATCCTCCCGTTGAGATGCAGCGGTTCGAACGGAACCGCAGTCGCGCGGGGCATTACCCGGTTTGGCGAGTCCGAACAACCCGCAAAGCCGGCTATCTTTGCAACTGCGAACCATGTGCAATAAGGGAAGTCGCCCCCGGAAATCCGAAGCTCGCTGGCGGGTTAACAACGCGCGGGGGTAGGATCGGTTGCCTCCGTGGAGGGGTGAGCTACGGGCCCTCTGCCCAGTTCGTCATGCTGACGAAAGTCAGCATTCAGACGCGCTGCCTTGGTGGACTCCACGACCGTTGCGGCAATGGATCCTCACTTTCGTCAGGGTGACGAGGGGGGCGTCAGTCGGTTTCGCCCTCGCCGTGGCCGGCGGCGAGATAGGCTTCCGAGCGCATCTCGTTGAGGCGCGACACGGTGCGCTCGAACTCGAAGGCGCCGTCGCCCTGTTCGTAGAGGTGTTCCGGGACCGCGTCGGCGGCGGCGAGCAACTTGACCTTGTGCTCGTAGAGCGCGTCGACCAGCGTGACGAAGCGTGCCGCCTCGTTGCGGTTCTCCGGCCCCAGCCGCGGGATGCCGACGAGGATCACGGTGTGGAAATGGCGCGCTACGGCGAGATAGTCGGAGGCGCCGCGTGCCTCGCCGCACAGCCGCTTGAAGCTGAACACCGCGACGCCCTTGAGTGCCTTGGGCACGTGGAGCGTGCGGCCGCCGTGCACCGCCAGTTCCTCGCTCGGCACGTGCTCGCGGTCCTCGACCGGATAGTCGGTGAGGCGGAAGAAGGCGGCGGAGAGCTTGGCGGTCGCCTCGGCACCGTTGGGCACCAGCCAGGTGTCCATGTTCCCCAGCCGGTCGCGGCGATAGTCGACGGGGCCGTTGAGCGGCATCACGTCGAGCCGCGCCTTCAGCAGCGCGATGAACGGCAGGAAGCTCTGTCGCTGAAGCCCGTTCTTGTAGAGATCGTCGGGCGGGCGGTTGGAGGTCGCGACCACGGTCAGCCCGTGGGTCATCATCTCGCTGAACAGGCGGGAGAGCACCATCGCGTCGGCGGTGTTGTTGATCACCATCTCGTCGAAGGCGAGCAGCCGCAGCCCCTCGGCCATCGCCGCGGCGACCGGCAGCACCGGATTGCCCGCCTCGCGCTTGCGCTCGACGTTGAGGCGATCGTGCACCTCCAGCATGAACTCGTGGAAGTGGACGCGGCGCTTCTCGCGAATGTCGACGCAGTGGAACAGCAGGTCCATCAGCATCGACTTGCCGCGCCCGACGCCGCCCCACAGATAGACGCCACGCGGGGAAGGGGTGTGCCGGCCGGTCAGCCGCGCCAGCAGCCCGCGCGAGGGCGGCGACTCGAGTTCGGCGGCGAGGCGGTCGAGCCGCGCCGCGGCGGCGCGCTGATCGGGATCGGCACGCAACTCGCCGCACGCGACGAGCGAATCATATCGGGCGAGCACCTGGGTCACGCATCACTCTCCCGCACCGGCCGGTTCGTGCGCAGTCGGGACCAGTGCTTCGGATGCCGCAGGAGCGGCGCGTGTCGCGACTGCGCCGACACGGGGAGGGAAGGGCCGCCGCGAACGGGCGGCCCCGAGGATCAGAGCATGCGCTCGACTTCCAGCTTCTTGATCTCGGCGATCGCCTTGGCCGGGTTCAGCCCCTTGGGGCAGACGTTCGCGCAGTTCATGATCGTGTGGCAGCGATAGAGGCGGAACGGATCCTCGAGCTCGTCGAGGCGCTCGCCGGTCATCTCGTCGCGGCTGTCGGCGAGCCAGCGATAGGCCTGGAGCAGGATCGCCGGGCCGAGGAACTTGTCGCTGTTCCACCAGTAGCTGGGGCACGACGTCGAGCAGCAGGCGCACAGGATGCATTCGTAGAGGCCGTCGAGCTTGGCGCGGTCCTCCGGCGACTGCAGCCGCTCCTTGCCCGAGGGCGCGGGGCTGACCGTCTGCAGCCACGGCTTGATCGAGCTGTACTGCGCGTAGAAGTGGGTGAAGTCGGGAACGAGGTCCTTGATGACGTCCATGTGCGGCAGCGGCGTGATCCGCACCTCGCCCTTCACATCCTCGATCGCGGTAGTGCAGGCGAGGCCGTTGCGGCCGTCGATGTTCATCGCGCACGATCCGCAGATGCCCTCGCGGCACGAGCGGCGGAAGGTGAGCGACGGGTCCTGCTCGGACTTCATCTTGATCAGCGCGTCGAGCACCATCGGGCCGCAGTCGTCGAGGTCGATCTCGAACTTGTCGTAGCGCGGGTTCTCGCCGGTGTCGGGATCGTAGCGATAGACCTTGAACTTCTTGACGCGCGCGGCGCCCTCGGCGGCCTTGTGCTCGCGGGTCTTGCCCGTGATCTTGCTGTTCTTGGGCAGGGTGAATTCGGCCATGCGCGGATTCCGTCAGCTCTGGATGCGGTGGGGCGACGCGGCCCCGGGGTGATTTGGGGTTCCGATACATGACCCCCGCCGCCGCCGCAAACGGCAACCGCGCTTTTGTGCGGGGGAGGGGCGCCGGTCGTGTTCGAACGCGCGGTGCTTGCGCAGGCGCGCTCGGACCTCAGGCGGCGCGGCGCATTTCGAGGCGGCCCCAGATCTCGACCAGCGCGTCGGTGAGCTCGCGCATCATCGCTTCGTCGTGCGCGGGGCCGGGGGTGAAGCGCAGGCGCTCGGTCCCGCGCGGCACGGTCGGGAAGTTGATCGGCTGAACGTACACGCCGTATTCGGCGAGCAGGATATCGCTGACCCGCTTCGCCTTCACCGGATCGCCGACCATCAGCGGCACGATGTGGGTGGTCGAGTCCATCACCGGCAGCCCGGCGTCGCGGAACATCGCCTTGAGCGTGGCGGCGGCGGCCTGCTGGCCCTCGCGCTCGACCGAGGAGGCCTTGAGGTGGCGCACGCTCGCGAGCGCGCCGGCGACGAGCACCGGCGACAGCGAGGTGGTGAAGATGAAGCCGGGCGCATAGCTGCGGATCACGTCGATGATCGTGCGGTCGGCCGCGATATAGCCGCCCATCACCCCGAAAGCCTTGCCGAGCGTGCCCTCGATGATGTTGAGGCGATCGGCGACGCCGTCGCGCTCCGAAATGCCGCCGCCGCGCGCGCCGTACATGCCGACGGCATGGACCTCGTCGAGATAGGTCAGCGCGTTGTACTTGTCGGCGAGATCGCAGATCTCGGCGATCGGCGCGATGTCGGCGTCCATCGAATAGACGCTTTCGAACGCGATCAGCTTGGGCGCCTGCGGATCGGCCTCGGCGAGCAGCTGTTCGAGATGGGCGAGGTCGTTGTGGCGGAAGACGCGCTTCTCGCAGCCCGAGTTGCGGATGCCCGCGATCATCGAGGCGTGGTTGAGCTCGTCCGAGAAGATGATGCAGCCCGGCAGCACCTTGGCGAGCGTCGCCAGCGTCGCTTCGTTGGAGACATAGCCGCTGGTGAACAGCAGCGCGCCTTCCTTGCCGTGGAGGTCGGCGAGCTCGTGCTCGAGGTCGATGTGATAATGGGTGTTGCCGCCGATGTTGCGGGTGCCGCCGGATCCGGCGCCGACGTCGTGCAGCGCCTCTTCCATCGCGGCGATGACGGCGGGGTGCTGCCCCATCGCCAGATAGTCGTTCGAGCACCAGACGGTGATCGGCTTGGGACCGTTGTGGCCCGCGAAGCACCGCGCATTGGGGAACATCCCCTTGTTGCGCAGGATGTCGATGAACACCCGATAGCGGCCCTCGGCATGGAGCCGGTCGATCGCCTGGTTGAAGACGCGGCCGTAATCGACTGCGCGAACGGTTTCGTCACTGGACATGGGGAGGCGACATAGCGGCCGAACCCTTGTTTTTCCACTAGGAAAGCCCCGGAGGTGCCCTGTGGAACCGGCAAGAACTACAAGGTTTTGATTTGAGTCAGTCCGAAGCGCGCCAGTGCCGGGCGCAGCGACTCGACGTCGGCATCCGCCCCGGTGAACACCGCTTCGCCTGCCGGCGGCGAATCGGGCCACTCGGCGCCGGCGAGCAGATGCGCGGTGCGCCGCGCGATTCCCTGGCCGCCGTCGACGAAGGCGACCGGCCGTCCGGCGGCGGCCGCGAGGCGATCCGCGACCAGCGGGAAATGGGTGCAGGCGTTGACGATCACGTCGATGCGATCGCCGTCGGGTTGGTCGAGCAGCCCGGCGAGCACCGCGCGATAGGCGGCGTCGTCGGCCTCTTCCCCGCGCAGCCGCGCCTCGGCGAGGGCGACGAGCGCGGCGGAGCCGTGGCGCAGCACCCGGCAGTCGGCGGCGAAGCGTTCGGCCAAGTCGTCGACATAGGGCTGGCGGACCGTCGCCTCGGTGCCGAGCACGCCGATGACGCGGCTGCGGCTCGCCTCGGCGGCCGGCTTGATCGCGGGGACGGTGCCCACCACCGGCAGGTCGAGCGCGGCGCGCACCGCCGGCAGCGCGATGGTGGAGGCGGTGTTGCACGCGATCACGATCAGCCGCGGGTGGTAGCGCTCCGCGAGCCGGCCGAGCAGCGCCGGCACGCGTGCGGCGATCTCCCGCTCGCTGCGGGTGCCGTACGGATAGCCGGCCGAATCGGCGGCGTAGACGATCGGCGCGTGGGGAAGCAGGCGGCGGGTGGGTTCGAGCACCGACAGCCCGCCGACGCCGGAGTCGAAGAACAGGATCGGGCGCGGGTCGGGCATCGGGAGGCGGTCCTTGCGCGGGTGTTCCCGCTTTGATCGAGGTTGTTGCGCCTCGATACCGAAACGCCTAGCTTCCGGGCAACTGGGGGTTCGAAACCAATTTTGCCAAGCGATTTCACCTGGGCGCCGGCGGTGGGCGCGTTGCTGCTCGGCTATCTGCTGGGCTCGATTCCGTTCGGGCTGCTGCTCGCACGCGGATTCGGTGCGGGCGACCTGCGCAGCATCGGCTCCGGCAACATCGGCGCGACCAACGTGCTGCGCACCGGGCGCAAGGGGCTGGCGGCGGCGACGTTGCTGCTCGACTGCGCCAAGGGCTGGGTGGCGGTGGTGCTCGCCGAATGGCTGTTCCCCGGCCACGGGCCGATCGCGGCGGCGGCGGCATTCCTGGGCCATTGCTATCCGGTGTGGCTGCGCTTCCGCGGCGGCAAGGGCGTGGCGACGATGATGGGCGTGGTGCTGGCGCTGCACTGGCCGAGCGCGCTGGTGTTCGCCGCGGTGTGGCTGGCGCTGCTCGCGACGGTGCGCATCTCGTCAGTGGCGGGGATGACGGCGTGCATTTCCGCGCCGGTCAGCGCCGCCTGGTTCGGGCGGTTCGACCTGGTGCTGCTGCTGCTCGGCCTGGCCGCGGTCGCGATGTGGAAGCATCGCGAGAATCTGGGGCGGCTGCTCGAGGGCACCGAGCCCCGCATCGGCGGGCGGAAGGGTGGCTGACGCCGACCCGCGGATCGATCGACTCCGGCTGATCCGTTCCGCGAACGTCGGGCCGATCACCTATCGCCAGCTTGTTTCCCGCTTCGGCAGCGCCGCGGCCGCGCTCGATGCGCTGCCGCAGTTCGCCGCGCGCGGCGGTGGCCGTGCGCCGGTCGTCGCATCCGAAGACTCCGTGCGGCGCGAGATCGCCCGGACCGAGCGGCTCGGCGCCCGCTACCGGTTCCTCGACGACCCCGACTATCCGCCGCTGCTCGCCGAGATCGAGAATGCGCCGCCCGCGCTGATCCTGCGCGGCGAGGGCGCGCTGATGACGCGGCCGTGCGTGGCGATGGTCGGCGCGCGCAACGCCTCTGCCGCCGCTTGCCGCTTCGCGCGCCAGCTCGCCGAGGCGCTGTCGGGCGAGGGGATCACGGTCGTGTCGGGGCTGGCGCGCGGCATCGACACCGCCGCGCATACCGGCGCGCTGGCGGGCGGAACGGTGGGGGTGATCGCAAGCGGCATCGACATCGCCTTTCCGCCCGAGAATGCCGAACTGCAGGAAGCGCTCGCGACTCGCGGGCTGCTGATCGCCGAACAGCCGCCGGGCACCGAGCCGCGGGCGCGTCACTTCCCCTATCGCAACCGGATCATCGCCGGGCTGTCGCAGGGGACGGTCGTGGTCGAGGCGGCGCCCAAGTCCGGATCGCTGATCACCGCGCGGCTGGCGGCGGAGGCGGGCCGCGAGGTGATGGCGGTGCCGGGCAGCCCGCTCGACCCGCGGGCACAGGGGTGCAACCTGCTGATCCGCGAAGGCGCGACGCTGGTCCAGTCCGCCGCCGACGTCGCCGAGATGTTGCGCCCGATCGATTCGCGCAGCGTGCGCTCGCCGGGGGTGCGGTACGACGCAGGTCCGGTCGCCACCGACGCCGGCGAGGCCGAACGCCGCCGGCTGGGGCAACTGCTGAGCCCCGTGCCGGTGCCGGTCGACGAGCTGGTGCGTCAGTCCGGACTGCCCGCCGCGGTGGTGCAGACGGTGCTGCTCGAGTTCGAGCTTGCCGGGCGGCTGGAGCGGCACGCGGGGGGACGCGTGAGTCTTGCCGACGCGTAGGCTCAATCCGCATTTTGAGAAAAGTTCGCAATAATCCGCGCAACATACGGTGGATGGGGCCGGCTCGGCCACTATATCTAGTTGTTGGTGGCGGCGGAGAGGCGTAGGTCTCGAGCGCCACAAGGAGACGCGACATGACGCTTGCACCTGCCCCCGACTTCCGCCCGCTGCATCCGGGAATGGGCGTGGCAGTTGCCGAGCGAACCTATCTGCGCCGCGTGCTGACCGACGAGGCGGCGGGGCTGCTGGATCGCGAGATCGCGCTCCATCCCGCCGACCCGAACCTCAAGCCCTGGCTGGTCGCGCTCAACAACAGCGGCGGCTTTTCGGTGCGGCTCGACGACAAGGCGGCGATGCGCGGCAGCGTGCCGCCGACGCGCTGGGAAAGCTGGGGCGAACTCGCCGCGCGCGTTGCGGAGGGCAACGCCTCGCTGCTCGAACTGCCCGGCGCCGACGGCGTCGCCCACGAGCCGGACGCCGCGCGGCGCGAGGCGGAGGCGACCGGGCTTCGCGACCTGATCGCCAAGGGCGCGGTGCTGATGTCGGGGCGCCACCTGCAGCAGGGCGACGCCGCGCAGATCACCCGCCCGCAGGAGGTGTTCACCAACTGCAGCACGGCGGCCACCTCGTTCGCGCTGTTCTACCTGCTGCTCAACGGATCGGGCGTCGGCCGCTGCTACGACGACGACCTGATGCTGACCAACTGGGACAATATGCCCACGGTCCGCGTCGTGCTCGACGACGCGCACCCCGACTTCGACCATTCGCAGCACAGTTCTGTGCGCGACGCGCGCCATCTGTACGGCAAGGGATCGAACGTCACCTGGTTTAGCGTTCCGGATAGCCGCGAGGGCTGGGCCGAGGCGGTCGAGCTGCTGGAGATCATGACCTATCAGAAGGTGTTCCGCGACCATCTGCTGGTGATCGACTTCACCAAGGTGCGCGGGCGCGGCGAGCCGATCATGGGGATGCAGGGGCGGCCGTCATCGGGCCCGGTGCCGCTGATGAACGCGTTTGAGAAGATCGCGAAGATCAAGGGCGCCGGCCTCGCTCCGTGGCGGCAGACGCTCTACATCGACCATTATCTCGCCGAGCCGGTGCTGGTCGGGGGCGCGCGTCGCGCCGCACGCATGTCGACCAAGCATTGGTCGGACCTCGACGCGGTCGAGTTCATCGAGGTCAAGCGCCCGATCGAGTATGCCGGATTGTCGATCGGCGAGGTCGTGGCGCTGCGCGAGCAGAGCGCCTTTCCGCCGATGGCGTTCCTGTGGTCGAGCAATAACAGCGTGACGGTCGACGCCGATTTCTGGCGCCGCGTCGCGCTGGAGCCCGAGCATCCCGAATACAACGCGCAGCGTACCCGCCATGCCCGCGCGGTGTTCCAGCGCGGTGCCGAATGCGCCTATGGCGACGGGACGGGCGAGCCGGGGTTCATCAACGAGGACCTGCTGGTCAAGAACGATGCCGGGATCGACGCGCCCGCGTTCCGCCGCGGCGACTTCGTGGGGTCTGAGCGCTACCAGGTGCAGGACGACACGCGGCTCTATCTCGCGCGGCTTGCGCGGATCGTCGCGTCAAAGAGCAACGGCTATATCGTCAATCCGTGCGGCGAGATCGTGCTGAGCGTGCTCGGCGCCTTTTGCGTGATCGCCGACGTGGCGCCGTTCCATTGCGATACGCTGGAGGAGGCGCACGCCTCGGTCCGCGCGGCGGTGCGGGCACTGATGCGCGTCAACCTGATGGACAGCCTCTATTCGGCGGAGGTGAAGCGCACCAACCGGATCGGCGTGGGGCTGACCGGCGTGCACGAGTTCGCGTGGAAGTTCTTCCGCATCGGCTTCCGCGACCTCGTCGCGCCCGACTTCGACGGCTATGCGCGTGCCCGGGCGGCGGCGCCGGAACGGGTGGCCGCCGACATCCTCGACTATCTGCCACCGATCCGCGCCGCGGCGTTCTGGGAAACGCTGGGCGCCTTGTCGCGCGCGGTGCACGACGAGGCGACCGGCTATGCCGAGACGCTGGGCGTGGTGGTGCCGCACACCATGACGACGATCAAGCCGTCGGGATCGGTGTCGAAGCTGTTCGGGCTGACTGAAGGCTGGCACCTACCGTCGATGCTCCACTATCTGCGCTGGGTGCAGTATCGCAACGACGACCCGCTGGTCGCCGACTATGCCGCGCTCGGCTATCCGGTGCGCACGCTGGAGGTATACAAGGGGCACACCATCGTCGGCTTCCCGACCGAGCCGACCATCGCCGGGCTCGACGGGATCGAGCCGCACCTCGTCACCGCGGGCGAGGCGAGCATGGAGGACCAGTTCGCCTGGCTGCGGCTGGGCGAGCGCTTCTGGCTCGAAGGCTTCGACGTCGCCGAGCACCTGGCCGGTGCGAAGGCGCTGCCGGCGTATGGCAACCAGATCAGCTACACGCTGAAGTACCGGCCGGCTGCGACCGACTTCGCGACGTTCGAGGCGATGCTGCGCGCGCACCAGCCGGGGGTGCGCGCGTGTTCGGTGATGCCGCAGTCGGACGACCTGACCGCGTACGAGTATCTGCCCGAGCAGCCGGTCTCCAAGGCGGAGTTCGAGGGCATCGCGCGCGCGATCCAGCGCTCGGCGGTGTCGGAGGACATCGGCCGCGAGCATCTCGACTGCGCCGGCGGGGCGTGCCCGATCGAGTTCCGCGACGAGGGCAAGCACGCGGCCTGAGCAGGGCGGGCACCCCTTCGCGTTCCCGCGCAGGGGTGCATGCCCGCTGTCGTCATCCGGACGGGAGGAAGGTCGCGGAGGCCTCGCCTGCGGGCGCGGGCCGCTATGCGGCGGCCGGCTGGACGGGGACGTTATCGATGAGGCGGGTGTTGCCGATGCGGGCGGCGGCGAGCAACCGCATCGGACGGTCGGCAACCGGATCGCCCAGCGTCTCGGCATCGACCAGCGCGAGATAGTCGGTGTCGAACCCGGCCTGGGCGAGCATGTCGCGTGCCTGGGCGAGTGCCTCCTCGGCAGGGCCGCCCTTTTCGAGGGTGCGTGCGGCGACGCCCAGCGCGCGGGGCAGGGCGACGGCGCGCTGGCGCTCGTCGGGATCGAGGTAGAGGTTGCGCGAAGAGAGCGCGAGGCCGTCGTCGTCGCGCTGGGTGGGGACGCCGACCACCTCGATGCCGAGATCGAGGTCGGCCGCCATCCGCTGCACCACCGCGAGTTGCTGGAAATCCTTTTCGCCGAACAGCGCGACATCGGGGCGGACCTGACCGAACAGCTTGGCGACCACGGTGGCGACGCCGTCGAAGTGGCCGGCGCGATGCGCGCCCTCCAGCACCTCGCTGACGCCCGACACCGAGACGGTGGTGGCGAAGCCCTCCGGGTACATGACTTCGACCGGCGGCATCCACAGCAGGTCGACGCCCGCATCGGCGAGCATGCGCGAATCCTGCATCTCCCGCCGGGGATAGCGGGCGAGGTCCTCGCTGGGGCCGAACTGCTTGGGATTGACGAAGATCGACACGACTACGCGCTGGGCGCGGCGGCGTGCCGCGTCGACCAGCGCCATGTGGCCGGCATGGAGCGCGCCCATCGTCGGGACCAGGGCGACGCTGTCGCCTGCGGCGCGGAACGAGGCCAGCGCGTCGCGAAGCGCGTCGAGCTGACGGATGGTTTGCACGGCCCCAATGCCTCCGGTAAGAATGCGAGGGCGGCCTTCTATGGGGGTGGCGCCGCGGGATCAACACCACGGCGTCGGCACCAGGGCGCCAACAGGGGACATCAGCCACTTTGAGCACGGCTTCCAACGGATTGCACGTCATCGTGTTTGCCAACGAGAAGGGCGGCACGGGCAAGTCGACGACCGCGGTCCATGTCGCGATCGCGCTCGCCGCCAAGGGCGCGCGGGTGGCGGCGTTCGATCTCGATCATCGCCAGCGCACGCTGGGACGCTATCTCGACAACCGGGCGGAAACCGCACGGCGGCTGGACGGCACCCTTCCGACGCCGATCCATGCGACCCACGACGGCGAGAGCATGGACTTCTTCACCGAGACGCTCGAGCGCCTGTCGGAGAATGCCGACTATCTGGTGATCGACACACCGGGTCGCGACGATCCGTTCGCGCGCATGGCCGTCACCAACGCCGACACGCTGGTCACGCCGATGAACGACAGCTTCGTCGACTTCGACCTGATCGGCCAGGTGCACCCGGAGACGTTCAAGGTCACGCGGCCGAGCTTCTATTCCGAGCTGATCTGGGAGACGCGCAAGCACCGAGCCCGTGCCGACGGGTCGACGATCGACTGGGTGGTGCTGCGCAACCGGCTGCAGCACATCGAGGCGCGCAACATGCGCCGCGTGTCCGAGGCGATCGAGCAGCTGTCGAAGCGGGTCGGCTTCCGCGTCATTCCCGGGCTTTCCGAGCGCGTGATCTATCGCGAGCTGTTCCCCAAGGGGCTGACCATGCTCGACAGCCGCGAGTTCGGCGCGATGGGGCTGAGCCATGTCGCGGCGCGCCAGGAACTGCGCGAGATGATGGCCGGGCTGGCGCTGCCGGAGCCGGTCGTCGCCTCTGCGGCCGCTTGATGCTGAAGGTCCTTTTCGTCGTTGGGCTGCTGGTCGCAGCCTGGCTCTACCTGCGGCCGAAGAAGCCGGCGCTGTCCGGCGAGGCGGAGGCGCGGCAGGTGCTGGGCGTCGGCCCCGACGCCGACGAGGCGACGATCCGCGCGGCGCATCGTCGGCTGGTGGGCGCGGTCCATCCCGACCGCGGCGGATCGGCCGACCTCACCCGGCGGGTGAATGCCGCCCGCGACGTGCTGCTCGGCCGATTGCGGCACTGACCTGCATTGAACTTTCCGGCGCGTCGAACGATCTGACGCCACCGATCTTCCAGGAGTACGCCATGAGCCACGTCTTCGACCCCACCTCGCTGCGCGAATACGACATCCGCGGGGTGGTCGGCAAAACCCTGGGCACGGCGGATGCGGCTGCGATCGGCCGCGGCTTCGGCACGGTGGTGCGCCGCGCCGGCGGCACGCGCGTGGCGGTGGGCCGCGACGGCCGCGTCTCCTCGGTCGAGCTCGAAGGGGCGCTGGTCCAGGGGCTCACCCAGAGCGGCGTCGACGTGGTGCGGATCGGCCTGGGGCCGACGCCGATGCTCTACTATGCCGAGGCGACGCTGGAGGTCGACGGCGGCATCATGATCACCGGCAGCCACAACCCCGCCGACTACAACGGCTTCAAGATGGTGCTGCAGCACAAGCCGTTCTTCGGCGAAGACATCCAGAAGCTCGGCAAGATGGCGGCCGAGGCCGACTGGGACGAGGGTGCGGGCACCGTCAGCGACTATGACATCGAGGACACCTATGTCGGGCGGCTGATGGCGGGCTATGCCGGTGGCGCCTACCGGATCGGCTGGGATGCGGGCAACGGATCGGCGGGCCGGGTGATCGAGAAGCTCACCAAGCTGCTGCCGGGCGAGCACCACCTGCTGTTCACCGACATCGACGGGCGCTTCCCCAATCACCATCCCGACCCCACCGAGGAGAAGAACCTCGCGGCGCTCAAGCAGCTGGTGGCGGACAAGAACCTCGACTTCGGTCTTGCCTTCGACGGCGACGGCGACCGCATCGGCGCGATCGACGACACCGGCCGGGTGATCTGGGGCGACCAGCTGCTGTCGATCCTCGCCGAGCCGGTGCTGAAGGAAGTGCCGGGCGCGACGATCATCGCCGACGTGAAGGCGAGCCAAGCGCTGTACGACCGGATCGCCGAGCTGGGCGGCGAGCCGCTGATGTGGAAGACCGGTCACAGCCTCATCAAGACCAAGATGAAGGAAACCGACTCGCCGCTCGCCGGCGAGATGTCGGGCCATATCTTCTTCGCGCACGACTATTACGGGTTCGACGACGCGCCCTATGCGGCGGTGCGGCTGATCCGGGCGGTGCACATGATCGGCAAGTCGATGACCGAGATCCGCGGTGCGATGCCGAACATGATCAACACGCCGGAAATGCGCTTCCAGGTCGACGAGAGCCGCAAGTTCGCCGTGGTCGACGAGATTCTGGCGCGGCTGGAGACAGCGGGCGCCGACGTCAACCGGACCGACGGCGCGCGCGTCAACACGCCCGACGGCTGGTGGCTGCTGCGCGCGTCCAATACCCAGGACGTGCTGGTCGCGCGCGCCGAGGCCAAGAGCCAGGACGGGCTCGACCGGCTGATGGCGCAGATCGACGAGCAGCTCGCGCTCAGCGGTCTCCAGCGCGGCCCGCAGGCGGCGCACTGATCCGACGAAGCGGCGCGCGGGGCTGGCAATCCGCGCGCCGCTGCCCCATTTCGTGGACATGGCTTCCCCCCAGATCGTTCGCGTCGTCGACCTCGAAACCACCGGCAGCGCGCCGCCGGCGCATGCGGTGTGCGAGATCGGCTGGCAGGACGTGGCGCTCGGCGAGGACGGCCGCTGGGAGCTGATGGGCGAGGGCGGATCGCAGCTCGTCAATCCCGGGCGCCCGATCCCGCCGGTGACCCAGGCGGTGCACCACATCCTCGACGAGCAGGTCGCCGACGCGCCTTATTGGCACGACGTCGCGCGGCGCGTGCTCGATCCCTATCCGCGGCGGGTCGCGCTGGCCGCGCATCGCGCGAGCTTCGAGGAGAAGTTCTGCACCGCGCCGCTGACGCATGGTGCCGACTGGATCTGCACGTGGAAGTGCGCGCTGCGGCTGTGGCCCGATTCGCCCGGCTTCTCCAACCAGATGCTGCGCTACTGGCGGCGGCCGCACGGCATCGAGCATGCGCGCGGGCTTCCGGCGCATCGTGCCTTTCCCGACGCCTATGTCACCGCCTTCCACCTGCGCGACATGCTCAACGAGGCGAGCATCGCCCAGCTGATCGAATGGTCGAACCAGCCGGGTTTGCTGCCACGGGTGCGCTACGGCCCCGATCGCGGGCGCGAGTGGAGCGAGATCGACGACGATTCGCTCGAGGGCTTCCTGTCCGACCGCGACGAGGACGTGCGCTTCACCGCCGAGACGGAACTCGCGCGGCGGCAGAACGGCGGCGCCGTCGGGCGGAGCCGCGAAGACTGGCTGCTGCTGTAACGCGCGATAATGTGGCAGAGACCCGTTCGTCCTGAGTAGCCATTGAGCTTGTCGAAATGGCGTATCGAAGGACCTCCGCGGGTGCTTCGATACGGGTCTTCGCCAGGCTCAGCCCCTACTCAGCACGAACGGTTCTATCTCACGTCAACCCGCCGTAGGTGGTCTCGTCAGCGCCGGCCGGCGAGCAGCGCGCGCGTGCTCTCCAGCGCGAAGCCATAGGTCAGGTGCGAGGCGAGCCCGTAGGCGTGGCTGGCGAGCGATGCCTGCCAGGGCGGCGCGCCGAGGCCGGCGGCGGGCACCGCAGCCTCGTCGAACAGCAGCGAGGTGACGAGGCCGTAGGCGCCGCCGAAACCGCTGGTGGTGGCCGGGCGGTATTCGGCGATTACGCCGTAGATGCCGCCGAGTGCGGCGCCGACCAGATAATGCACCGCCTGACCGGCCTGCTCGCGATGCGCGTCCGGCACCGGCGCGCCGGTTGCGGCTTCGCTGACGCGGTCGGCCGCCTTGACGGTTGCGGGATCGTCATCGTCGTCGGAGTCGACCAGCCGGGCGGCGGTGGCCTGGAACGCGGCCATCGCCGCCGAGGCGACCAGGCCTGCCGCGACGCCGGCGAGCAGGCCGATCAGCGGACGGGGAGCGGTGTGGGCCATGCAGCTTCCTTTTGCCTAGATGCCAGACCGAAACGGTCGGACACGTCGACGGCTCCGTCGTCGCCTCAATAGTCGATGCGCTCGGCCTTCAGCTGGTGCTTGGCGAGCTGCGCCTGGACGCTGTCCTTGCCGGCGAGATGCCCCGCACCGACCGCGACGAACACCGTGCCGGGCTCGGCCATGCGGCCGGCGATCCAGTCCGCCCAGCGGATGTTGCGATCGGTCAGCAGCATCTTCGCGATCTCCGGCGTCGCTTCCAGCCCTTCGTTGAGCGTCTCGGCCAGCCCGTCGGTGTCGCCGGCCGACCATTGCGACACCATCTTGTCGACCTCCTGCTTCGCCTCCGGCAGATGCTCGAGCGTGTCGGTGAGGAAGGCGATCTGCGACTTTTCGGACAGCCCGTCGAAATAGCCGAACTGCTGCTCGATCGTCTCCAGGCCGATGACGGGCTTGCCCGCCTGCTTGGCGGCGGTGGTGAGTGCCTGTTCGGCGCCGTTGTTCGGGTCGTAGCCGTCCTTCACCAGCTTGAGCACCGACAGATTGGTGGCGACGAACCACGGATCGAAGCGGTCGAAGTTCGCCGGAGCGATCCCCAGCTCGGCCAGTGCTGCGCGATAGGCCGTGCGAGTGTCGGCGGGCAGCTTCTCTTCGAGGCCCGGCCCGGTGGGGTTGATCGCGGTGGCGACCAGCGCCCGCTGCACCGTCTGCGAATCGGGCAGGACGATCTCCTGCACCAGCTCGTCGCTGCGGTCGAAGGCGGTCTTCACCGCTTCGTCGAACCAGCTGAGCCCCGGCTTGAGCAGGTGGATGGTGCCGAACAGATAGATGGTCGTGTCGTCGTCCTTGACCACCCACAGCGCGGGATCGGCATCGACCGTCTTCGGGGCGGGGGCCGGTTGCTGCGCGGGCAGCGGCATCGCCCAGGCGCAAAGCGCGAACACGCCGGTGCGCAGCAGCATCTTGATCATGCGAGTCGATCCTTTTCGAAGCCAGGTGCCGGTAGCGGCGGGTCGATGAGCGGTTGCGATAAAATCACTGGGCCGGAAGCGCTTGCCGTACGTTGTCGGGGTTCGACCAGTCAAAGGGAACGGTTATGGCGAACAGCAGCAAGGGTGATGCGGGCAAGGTGAAGGGCGAGAGCCCGGCCAAGGCGAGCCCCAAACCCGACGGCGCGGATACGCCGACGCATTATGCCGAGCCCCAGGGCGAGGGCGGCGAGACTCACCAGACGACCGACGATGCCGGCGCGGCGCTGACGACCGCGCAGGGGGTGGCGATCGCCGACGACCAGAACAGCCTGAAGGCCGGTCCGCGTGGCCCCGTGCTGCTGGAGGACTTCATCCTCCGCGAAAAGATCTTCCACTTCGATCACGAGCGGATTCCCGAGCGCGTGGTCCATGCCCGCGGCTTCGGCGCGCACGGCTATTTCGAGCTGACCGACAGCCTGGCCGACTACACCCGCGCCGACGTGCTGAGCACGGTGGGGCAGAAGACCGAGGTGTTCGTGCGCTTCTCCACCGTCGCCGGGCGGGCGGGATCGCGCGACTTGGCGCGCGACGTGCGCGGCTTCGCGGTGAAGATGTATACGCGCGAAGGCAACTGGGACCTGGTCGGCAACAACATCCCGGTGTTCTTCATCCAGGACGCGATCAAGTTCCCCGACCTGATCCACGCCGCCAAGGAGGAACCCGACCGCGGCTTTCCCCAGGCGCAGACCGCACACGACAATTTCTGGGACTTCGCGAGCCTCTCCCCCGAGAGCTGGCACATGATCATGTGGATCATGTCCGACCGCGCGATCCCGCGCTCGTTCCGGACGATGGAAGGCTTCGGCGTCCACAGCTTCCGGCTGGTCGACGGCGCGGGCAAGTCGACCTTCGTCAAGTTCCACTGGAAGCCCAAGCAGGGGCTGCAGTCGGTGCTGTGGAACGAGGCGGTCAAGATCAGCGGCGCCGATCCCGACTATCACCGCCGCGACCTGTGGGAAGCGATCGAGGCCGGCGACTTCCCCGAGTGGGAGCTCGGCGTGCAGCTGTTCGACGAGGAGACCGCGGCAAAGCTGCCGTTCGACCATCTCGATTCGACCAAGCTGATTCCGGAAGAGGACGTGCCGATCCGCGTGATCGGCCGGCTGGTGCTCGACCGCAACGTCGACAATTTCTTCGCCAACACCGAGCAGGTGGCGTTCTGCACGCAGAACATCGTGCCGGGGATCGACTTCAGCGACGATCCGCTGCTGCACGGGCGCAACTTCTCGTACCTCGACACCCAGCTCAAGCGGCTGGGCAGCCCCAACTTCACCCACCTGCCGGTGAACGCGCCGCGCTGCCCGGTGATGCACTTCCAGCAGGACGGCCACATGGCGATGCGCAACCCCGCGGGGCGCGCCAACTACGAGCCGAACAGCTGGGGTGCGGACGGCGGCCCGCGCGAGACTCCCAAGGGCTTCACCAGCTACGAAGCGCCGGTCGAGGGGCCGAAGCGGCGGGTGAAGTCGGAGAGCTTCGCCGACCATTACAGCCAGGCGCGGCAGTTCTATCGCAGCCAGGAGACAATCGAGCAGAAGCACATGGGCGACGCGCTGGTGTTCGAGCTGAGCAAGGTCGAGCGGCCGGACATCCGGGCGCGGGCGGTGTCGCACCTGCGCAACATCGACGCGGACCTGGCGCAGACGGTCGCCGACGGTCTCGGCATGGCGCTGCCCGAAGCGGCGGTGGCGGCGAAGCCCACCCAGGATCTGGCGCCGTCGAAGAAGCTGAGCATCGTCGCTAACGGCCCCGGCAGCTTCAAGGGCCGCAAGCTCGGGCTGCTGCTGACCGACGGGTCGAGCGCCGAGCTGTTCAACGCGCTGCTGAAGGCGGTGGAGAAGAACGGCGCGGTGTATGAGGTGATCGCGCCCAAGATCGGCGGGGTGACGCTCGACGACGGCACCGCGGTGGCGGCGAAGCAGAAGATCGATGGCGGCCCGTCGGCGCTGTACGATGCGGTGGCGGTGCTTCCCTCTGCCGAGGGCGCGACGCTGCTGGCGGGCGATGCCCCGGCCAAGGACTTCGTGTCCGACGCCTATGCGCACTGCAAGTTCATCGCGCATTCGGCCGAGGCGGAGACGCTGTTCGCCGAGGCGCGGGTGCCCGAGGAACGCGACGGGGGCTTCGTCCCGCTGGCGAAGGCGAAGGATGCCGACGCGTTCCTCGATACGCTGGCCGCGCTGCGCTTCTGGGAGCGCGAGATGGCGGTCGATCTGGACGCCGCCGCGGCACGCTGACGAAGGGGCGGGCGCGCCGGTTCAGCCGGTCGCGTCCGCCGCCTGCGCATAGCGGCGCGCGATCACCGCGCAGGCGAGCAGCTGCAGCTGATGGAAGAGCATCAGCGGCAGGATCAGCGCCCCGACTTGGGCGGCGGGGAACAGCACGCCCGCCATCGGCACGCCCGAGGCTAGACTTTTCTTCGAACCGCAAAAGACGATCACCGTCTCGTCCGCGCGCGAGAAGCCCAGCCGGCGCGCGAGGGTGCGGGTGGCGTAGAGCACGACGCCAAGCAGCACACAGCAGACGGCGCCGACCACCACCAGCTGCAGCGGCGGGACGCGGTGCCACAGCCCCTCGATCACCGCGGCGCTGAACGCGGTGTAGACCACCAGCAGGATCGAGCCGCGATCGACCGTCGAGACCAGCGGCTTGTGCCGGTCGAGCAGGCCGCCGAGCAGCGGGCGCAGGAGGTGGCCGACGACGAACGGCAGCAGCAGCTGGAGCGCGATCGACTCCATCGCGGCTAGCGAGTCGCCGCCGCTGCCCGACACGCCCATCAGCAGCGCCACCAGCAGCGGGGTGATGAAGATGCCGGCGATGTTCGACAGCGAGGCGCTGCACACCGCTGCGGGAACGTTGCCGCGCGCGATGGCGGTGAAGGCGATCGACGACTGGACGGTCGAAGGCAGCAGGGTGAGGAACAGCATCCCCTGCGCGAGCGCGGGGGCGAGGAACGGCAGCGAGGCGCGCTCGATGGCCAGGCCGAGCAACGGGAACAGCAGGAAGGTGGCGGCGAACACCACCAGATGCAGCCGCCACGCGACGATACCCGCGAGGATCGCGGCACGCGACAGCTTGGCGCCGTGGAGGAAGAACAGCAGCGCGATCGCCGCCTGGGTGAGGAGCGCGAGGCCATCGGCGACCCGGCCGCGGCACGGCAGCAGCGACGCGAGCAGCACGGTGGCGAGCAGCAGCATGCTGTAGCGATCGGTGTTCGCGACGAGGCGTCGCAGGGAGGGAGCGGCCATGGGTTCTCCCTACCGGGCATTGCGGGCGCTGCCGAGGTATGACGATGCGGTCACAACAACAAACCAAATAGGCACAAAACAGTTGACATCGTCACGCTGATGTGGCACTACATTTGCACGCTGAGGAATTGCGGGCGGGGTCGGAGGTTTCCGGCCCCGTTTGCATTTCGGAAGGAGGGGCGATGGCGCAGCAGGACTTGCCGGGCGCGAGCGAGGCGCCTGCCGGGGCGAAGGAAGCCAAAAGTCTCGATTCGGCGGCGAAGCGCCGTTTTCTCGATCAACTGGCGGCGATCGGCAGCGTGGAACGCGCGGCGGAGGCGATCGCGATCGCGCCGCTCGATGCCTATGCCGCCCGGCGCAAGGACGCCAGGTTCGCCGATGGCTGGGGGGTCGCGCTTCGCGTCGGCTACGACCGGATCGAGGCGATGCTGATCGAGCGCACCGCGGCGGTGCTGACGGGCGAGGCGAAGGGGCCGCTGGAAACGCCCGACATGCTGTTCGCGCTGCGGCTGCTCGACCGGCAGCAGGCGGTGCGCGCGCCGGACCAGGCGGCGAAGGGCGGTGCCGCGGACAAGACTGATGCGGCGATCCTGAAGCGGCTGGCGGTGCTGAACAAGCGCCAGGCAGCGGAGGACGCGCCTGCTGCCCGCGACAACGCCGGCGGTGCAGGGGGAGAGGATGCGTGAGCGAAGCCGAACGGCGCGCCGCGGCGATGCGGGCGCTGGCGCGCGCGGACCCGGCGATTCAGGCGGCGACGCTCGCCGCGCTGTCGCCCGCGCAGCGGCGCGAGCTGCTGGAGCGGTGGGAGCGCTGGGCGCACGCCGGACAGCTGCCAAGCGCGCAGGACTGGCGGATCTGGCTGATCCTGGCAGGGCGCGGCTTCGGCAAGACGCGCGCCGCGGCGGAATGGGTGTCGGACTACGCGCGCCGCTATCCGGAGGCGCGGATCGCGCTCGTCGGGGCGACGCTGGATGACGTGCACCGGGTGATGATCGGCGGCGAGGGCGGGCTCAGGGCCTGCGCGCGGGAGCAGGAGCCGACGGTGCTGAAGGGGGACGTGCTGCACTTCGCCTCCGGCGCGCGCGGCTTCGCCTATTCGGCGGAGGCGGGCGAGAAGCTGCGCGGCCCCGAACATCACGCCGGCTGGTGCGACGAAATCGCGAAGTGGCGCGACGGCGACGCCGCCTGGGATAATCTGACGATGGGGCTGCGGCTGGGCGAGCGGCCGCAGCTGGTGGTGACGACGACGCCGCGGCCGGTGGCGCTGCTGCGGCGGGTGCGCGCGCTGCCGGGGGTTCACGAGACGGTGGGACGGACCCGCGACAACCCGCATCTGCCGGCGAGCTTCGTCGAGGCGGTGACGGCGAATTACGCGGGGACGCGGCTGGGGCGGCAGGAACTCGACGGCGAGCTGATCGAGGACGTCGCGGGGGCGCTGTGGACGCGGGCGGAAATCGAGCGGTGCCGCGTGCGCGGTGCGCCGGCGCTGGTGCGGGTGGTGGTGGCGGTCGATCCGCCGGCGAGTGCCGAGGGCGACGCCTGCGGGATCGTCGCGGCGGGGCTGGGCAGCGACGGGCGCGGCTATGTGCTGGAGGATGCGAGCGCTGGCGGTCTCACGCCCGACGGGTGGGCGAGGGCGGTGGCGGGTTGCGCAGCGCGGCACGGGGCCGACCGGGTGGTGGCGGAGGCCAACCAGGGCGGGGCGATGGTCGAGACGGTGCTGCGTACCGCGGAGGCGGCGCTGCCGGTGCGGCTGGTTCATGCCTCGCGCGGGAAAGTGGCGCGGGCCGAACCGGTGGCGGCGCTCTACGAGCAGGGGCGGGTGGGGCATGTCGGCGCCTTTCCCGAGCTGGAGGATCAGCTGTGCGGGCTGGTGGCGGGGGGCGGCTACGCGGGGCCGGGCCGCTCGCCGGACCGCGCCGATGCGCTGGTGTGGGCGCTCGCCGAGCTGATGCTGGGGCGGCGGGGGCCGGCGTCGGTGCGGTGTTTGTAGCGCCGCGGCGGCGCGGCTGGAGTCGCGGGAGATGCCAGCGTTCGCTGGCATGACGGATGAAGGCTGGCGGCGTCCCTGCGCGTCAGGTGAACAGCGACAGGTACAGCAGCACGAAGGCGACGGCGCAGACGCTGCCGCCGATGGTGAGGTGGCGGGTTGCGGAGCGGGCGTAGGGCTCGCCGCCGGCGGGGCGGACCTCGCGGCGGCGGATGCGCCAGCCGGCCCAGACGAACATGCCGCCCAGCCAGAACAGCATCAGCGACGCGGGGAAAAGGGCGAAATGTGCGCTCTGCGGCATTCGACTCTCCTTTTCGGAGGAACGTAGCATGAAATGGTTCGGTAGGAAGGGCTTGGCGGAACCCGCGCCGGGCGGCGGGCGGCGCCCCGCGCTGTCGGCGGGGTCGGGCATGACGGTGCTGGGCACCTGGCCGACCGGCTACGAGGCGCAGGTGCGCGCCGGCTATCTGGAGAACGCCATCGCCCAGCGCGCGGTGCGGATGGTGGCGGAGGGCGTGGCCGCGGCGCCGATCGTCGGTGGCGATCCGCAGCTGGTGCGGCTGGTGACGCGGCGGTCGGCGGGGCAGGTGCTCACCGAGACGATTGCGGCGCAGCTGCTGCTGCACGGCAACGCCTTCGTTCAGCTGCTCGACGACGGGCGCGGCGGGGTGGGCGAGCTCTATGCGCTGCGGCCCGAGCGGGTGAGCGTGGAGGCGGATGCGAGCGGCTGGCCGGTGGCGTTCCGCTACCGGGTAGGGGCGCAGGTGCAGCGGCTGCCTGCCGAGGACGCGGCCGGGCGGCCGGCGGTGGTGCACCTCAGGGCGTTCCATCCGCTCGACGACCACTACGGGCTGGGCTGCTTGGGCGCGGCGGCCGGCGCGATCGCGGTGCACAATGCGGCGGCGCGCTGGAACAAGGCGCTGCTCGACAACGCCGCGCGGCCTTCGGGCGCGCTGGTCTATGATCCGGGCGACGGCGCGGTGCTGTCGCGCGACCAGTTCGAGCGGCTGCGCGCCGAAATGGAGGCGGGGTTCGCGGGCGCGGCCAATGCCGGGCGGCCGATGCTGCTGGAAGGCGGGCTCAAGTGGCAGGCGATGAGCCTCACCCCGGCGGATATGGACTTCAACGGGCTGAAGGCACAGGCGGCGCGCGAGATCGCGCTGGCGTTCGGAGTGCCGCCGATGCTGCTGGGGCTGCCGGGCGACAATACCTACGCCAATTACCGCGAGGCCAATCGCGCGCTGTGGCGGCTGGCGATCCTGCCGCTCGCCGAGCGGATCCTGGCCGAGCTGGCGCAGGCACTGGGAGGGCGCTTCGCCGACGCGTCGCTGGCGGTCGACCTCGACCGGGTGCCAGCGCTGGCGGAGGATCGCGAGCGCCTGTGGAATCAGGTGCGCGACGCCGACTTCCTGACCCGCGAGGAGAAGCGCGCGATGGTGGGCGTCGGGCCGGGATCGGGCGAGGGTCTCTAGCCCGGGCGGCTGCACGCGAGCGTGGTGCGGTCGAAGCGGCCGCCCTGGGCGGCGCAGTGCTTGCCGCGGACGAAGGGCAGCACGAACGCGATCGATACCAGGGCTGCCAGCGCGGCGAACAGGACGATGCGGAGCCGGCGGCGCATGGGCGGGCACTATCAGGCGGAGGCGATGATGGACAATGCGCAGGTGCTCGCGCAGCTGATGGGGCAGGCGCGCCAGGACGGCGCCGACCTCGCGACGCTGCGCGCGATCGTCGAGGAGGCGGGCGAGGTCGGCGCGACGCGCGCGCTGACGCTGCTGGGGCTGGAGGACACCGCCGCGCACGGCGACCTGAAGGAGCTGCGCGAGCTGCTGGCGGCGTGGCGCGATGCCAAGCGATCGGCGGCGCGCGCCGCGATCGGCTGGGTGGTGCGGATGCTGCTGGCGCTGGTGCTCGTGGGGGTGGCGGTCAAGACCGGCTTCGGCGCGTGGGTGCGGTGAGCGCGCTGCGCTTCGCCGGCTATGCCGCAATCTTCGATGCGCCCGATCGCGGCGGCGATGTCGTGCGCGCTGGCGCCTTTGCGGGTGCGGCAAGCGTGCCCCTGCTGTGGCAGCATCGCGGGAGCCCGGTGGGGCACATCGAGCAGGCCCGCGAGGATAGCCGCGGGCTGCGCGTGATCGGGCGGGTCGAGCTGCCGGACCTCGCCGCGCTGGTGCGCGACGGCGCAGTGAGCGGGCTGTCGTTCGGATACCGGGTGCAGGCGGCGCGGCACGGGCGCTGGCGCGAGCTGCGCCGGCTGGAACTGGTCGAGGTGAGCCTGGTGGCGACGCCGATGCAGCCGCTGGCGCGGGTGCATGCGGTGGAGCCCGGCTGACGTCGGGCCGAGGTGGTGAGGCGAGGGCGTCCCGATGGGGCGCCCTTTTTCTTTGTGGGAGACGGTGATGATCGAGACCAAGGCAGACGCGCTCGAGGCGAGCTTCGCGGGCGTGGAAGGGGCGGGGACGCCGGCGGCGCGGCCGATGCTGGCGGGGGCGGTGCGTCCCAACGGCGCGGCGTTCGAGGGCTTCGTGCGCAGCGGCGCGACGCTGGAGATGAAGGCGTTCACCGGGGTGACCGGCGAGGCGGGCGGCTATGCCGTGCCGACCGAGATCGACGCGCAGATCGATACGCTGCTCCGCTCGGCGAGCCCGATTCGCGCGATCGCCAACGTCGTGAAGGTCGGCAGCGCCGGCTATCGCAAGCTGGTGACGAGCGGCGGCACGCCGTCGGGCTGGGCGTCGGAAACGGCGGCGCGGCCGGAGACGGCGACGCCGGTGTTCCACGAGGTGGCACCGCCGATGGGCGACCTCTACGCCAACCCGGCAGCGAGCCAGGCGATGCTCGACGACGCGGCGTTCGATGTCGAGGAGTGGCTGGCGGGCGAGATTGCGACCGAGTTCGCCGCGGCCGAGGGGCAGGCGTTCGTCAACGGCACCGGTATCGACCAGCCCAAGGGCTTTCTGCGCCAGCCGATCGCGACGACCGGCGATGCGGTGCGCGCGTTCGGGACGCTCCAGTATCTGGCGAGCGGCGCGGCGGGCGACTTCGGGAGCGAGCCGCAGGACCGGCTGATCGACCTGGTGCAGAGCCTGCGTGCGCCGTACCGCCAGGGTGCGGTGTTCGTGATGAACGCGGCGACCTCCACCCGCATCCGCAAGCTCAAGACGTCGGACGGAGCGTTTCTGTGGCAGCCGGGACTGATCGCGGGGCAGCCCGACACGCTGCTCGGCTATCCGGTTGTCGAGGCGGAGGACATGCCGGACATCGCCGCGAACAGCGTGTCGATCGCATTCGGCAACTTCCGCGCGGGCTATTTGATCGCCGAGCGGCAGGAGACGCAGATCCTGCGCGATCCCTATTCGCACAAGCCGTTCGTCCACTTCTACGCGACCAAGCGCGTCGGCGGGCAGGTGAGCAATTCGGAGGCGATCAAGCTGATGAAGTTCGCCGCGGCGTGACCTTTCATCCGGCGCAGGGGGAGCCCTGCGCCGGACCCTCTTTTTCGTCCACGACTACGGAGCCTAGCCAATGGACACGCCCCCCATTCCGGCGGCGGCGATCGCCGCTGCCTGTGCCGCCGCATCGGCGCATCTGCGCATCGCGGCGACCGACGAAACGGCGGTGCTGGAGCAGGGCGCAGCCACGGCGTTTTCGGTGTGCGAGGCGTTCACCGGCCATGCGCTGATCGCGCGCGACTGGCAGACGGTGCTGCCGGCGACCGCGAGCTGGTCGCCGCTGCCGGTGCAGCCGGTGACCGCGATCACCGCCGTGGAGGGGCTGCCCGCTGACGGGGCGGCGTTCGCGCTGCCGGCGGAGGGCTATGCGATCGACCTGAGCGCCGACGGCACCGGCTGGGTGCGGGCGCCGCAGCCGGGCAGCGCCGGGCGGCTGCGCATCGGCTTTCGCGCGGGGATCGCGGAAGCCTGGGAGGGGGTGCCGGCGCCGCTGGCGCAAGGCATCGTGCTGCTGATCGCGCATCTGTTCACCAGTCGCGAGAGCGCAGGCGAGCCGCCGGCAGCGGTGGCGGCGCTGTGGCGGCCGTGGCGGCGGATGCGGCTGGCGCCTGAGGTGCGGCGATGATGGCGCGGCTGCGCGGCCGTGGAGAGGCGGCAGGGGCTCGGGCGGTACGCGACGCGGTGGCGCGGATCGCGGATGCGGCGGAGGCGGCCGCGGCCGACCTTTCGGGAATTGCGGTGGAGCGGGACGCGACGTCGGTGACGATTTCCGCGCGCGGGCTGTGGCAGCGGCGGATCGACGATGCGCGGGTGCGCTGGTTGGGAGCGGAGCGATGAGCGCGCACACCGTGCTGGGCGAGGCGCTGGTCGCCGCCCTTACCGCGCATCCCGGCGTGCGGGGCGTGGTGACCGCGGTGTTCGATGCGCCGCCGGTGCGTGGCGCGCGGCCGTTCGCGGAAGTGGCCGAGGCGCTGCTGAGCGACTGGAGCACCAAGGATCTGGTGGGACGCGAGGGCCGGATCGCGATCGTGCTGCGCGACGCGGGCGAGCGGCCGGTGCGGCTGCGCCAGCTGGCCGGCGAGGTCGATGCCGCGGTGGAGACGCTGCCGCGCGACCTTCCCGGGGGCTGGCGGATCGCGAGCCTGGTGCCGGTGCGCAGTCGCATCGTGCGCGAGAGCGCGGGGCTGTGGGCCGGCACCAACGAATATCGCGTGCGCATGCTGCGGATGCAGTGACGAGGAGACGAGACATGGCGGCGGAAAAGGGAAGCGCGTTCCTGCTGAAGGTGGGCGACGGCCAGGTGCCGCCCGGCTTCACGACGGTGGCGGGACTGCGCACGACGCAGCTGTCGATCAACGGCGAGGCGGTGGCGATCACGTCGAAGGATTCGGGCGGCTGGCGCGAGCTGCTGTCGGGGGCCGGGGTGCGATCGGTGAGCGTGTCGGGCGCGGGGGTGTTCACCGGATCGGCCGCCGAGGCGCGGCTGAAGGCGAACGCGCTCGCCGGCACGATCGACGACTATCGGCTGAGCTTCGAGAGCGGCGAGACGATGACCGGGTGCTTCCTGCTGACCCGGCTCGACTATGCCGGCGATTATAACGGCGAGCGCAGCTACACGCTGGCGCTGGAAAGCTCCGGCGCGGTGGTGTCGGCGTGAGCGGCCCGCCGGCAAACCCGGTGCGCGGCGAGGCGGAACTGCGGGTGGCGGGCGAGCGGCTGGTGCTGCGGCCGAGCTTTGCGGCGCTGGTCGCGGCCGAGGGCGAGCTGGGGCCGCTGTTCGCGCTGGTCGAGCGCGCGGCGGCGGGCAGGCTGTCGCTGGGCGAGCTGGTGGCGCTGTTTTGGCACTGCCTGCGCGAGCGGCCCGAGGCGCTGACCCGCGGGGCGCTGGGCGAGGCGGTGGTGGCGGGCGGGCTTGCCGCGGCGACGCCGGCGCTTCGGCAGTTGCTGGCGCAGATCCTGGGCGGGCGGTGAGCGAGCGCTTCGTTGAGGCGGCGGTGCGGCTGGCGGGGTTTGCGGGCCTGTGGTTCGGCTGGAGCCCGGACTCCTTCTGGCGCGCGACGCCGGCGGAACTGGCGGCCTTGGCCCAGGCGATCGGCGGCGATGCCGGCGCGGCCCCGCCGGATGCGGGCACGCTCGCGCGGCTAATGGAGGCATTTCCCGATGGATGAGGAAATCGAGCGGCTGGTGGTGTCGGTGCGCGCCGACACCGCAGGCTTCGCGCGCGACGTCGCAGCGATGCAGACCAGCCTGGAGGGGCCGTTCGCGGGTGGGGTCGAGCGCGCGGGCCGTGCGCTGGAGACCACGCTGGTGCGGGCGGTGCGCAGCGGCCGGCTGGGATTCGAGGACTTGGGGCGGATTGCCAACCAGGTGCTGGGCGAGATCGCGGCGAGCGCGATGCGGAGCGGGCTCGACACGCTGCTGGGCGGAGCGGCGAGCGGGGACGGGCTGCTCACGACGCTGGTCGGGCTGGTGTCGGGCGCGCCGGGGCGGGCGACCGGTGGGCCGGTGAGCCCGCAGCGGCCCTATTGGGTGGGCGAGCGTGGGCCCGAGCTGTTCGTGCCGACCAGCAGCGGCAGCATCGCCACGGCGCAGCCCGCAGGCGGGCGCGAGGTGCGCGTGTCCATCGCGGTCAACGCGGCCGCGGGGGAGGCGCCGCGTGCGCTGGCGCAATCGAGCCGGCAGGTCGCGCGCGCGGTCAAGGCGGCGCTGAGCGACATCGACTGACCGCAAGGAGAAGGCGAATGGGCTATTGGCTGGCGCGCGAGCGCACGGGGCAGGCCGAGGACGTGCTGACGCGGTTCGATCCGCGCTTCTGGACGGTCAACTTCCCGCGGCCGATGATGGCCTCGGTCGTGTCCACTGCACCCGATGCGCTGCGGGTGGATGCGGTATTCTATCGCGCCGACGATCTGGCGGGGCTGATCTGGGAATCGGAAGACCGCCACGACCACCCGCTGCTCGGCTATGCGACAGCGCGCGACTATCGCCGCTGCCGGCTGCGCTTCCGGTGGCGATCGGGCGGGGTGGTGGCGCTGGATGCCGTGCACGGCCCGGTGCTGACGATCGAAGGGCGCGATGCGTCGGGTGCGCCGCGCGCCTGGTATGTGCGGCTTTGGAACTATGCCGTCGGCACGCCCGAGGACGCGGTGGTGGCGATCGACTTCGCCACGACCGTCGGCGGGTTCGACCTGCCCGCGGACGCCGATCCGCTGTGGGCGGGGGATGTCGACCGCATGTTCGTGTCGCTGGTGGGGCCGGGCTACTCCGGCGAAGACGCGCTGCTGCCGGCGCCGGCGGAAGGCTGGGCGGAGCTGTCGGAGATCGTCTGCGACGGCCCGGATTCGGTGCTGGCGATCGGCGCGGCGATCCTGCCCGAGCACGGGCTGTCGATCGCGAGCGGATACGACGATAGCTATCACCTGACGCCGGCACGGCTGCTGCGCAACGTGCTGCACCTGGGGTACCGCGGCTGCATCGTCCACTATGTCGGCATGAGCCACTATTTCCGGCTCGAGGCGAACGGCGGCGGCCTGTACGCGAGCCTCGCCGGGGGCGTGCTCAACGCGCCGTGCGCCGCCTGGCACCGCAGCTTCGCGGCGGAGGCCGTGGCGCTCGGCTATGGCGTGATCTGGTCGCTGTCCTACGAACTGCTCGACCAGCATTGCCGGGGCGACTGGAAGCAGCGCGCCGCCGACGGCACACCGGGGCTGACCGGCTGGGAGCCGCCATCGGCATTGCTGTCGCCGGCGCACGAAGGCGCGATGGGCTATCTGCGGCAGGTGGCGCAGGCGTTCGTGGGGATCGCGCTGGAGGCGGGGCAGGCGGTGCGCTTTCAGATCGGCGAGCCGTGGTGGTGGGTGCTGCCCGACGGACGGCCGTGCCTCTACGATGGTGCCGCGCGTGCGGCGCTCGATCCGGTGGCGATCGCCAGCGTGCGCGGGCCGCTCGATGCGGCGCAGACGGCGCTGCTCGACCGCGCGGGGGTGCTTCTGGCGCGTTCGACCGCGGCGCTGACCGCCGCCGTGCGGGAGGTGGCGCCGGAGGCGGAGACGCTGCTGCTCGCCTATTTGCCGACGGTACTCGACGCCGCGGCACCCGAGCTCAAGCGCGCCAACCTGCCGGTCGGCTGGGCATCGCCCGCGTTCGACGTGCTCCAGCTGGAGGATTACGACTGGGCGGCGGTCGGCAACACCGCGGCGACCGCGCGCGGGGTGGCGGCGGCCGAGGCGCGGCTCGGCTATTCGCCCGAGCGCCAGCACTATTTCGCCGGCTTTGTGCTCAGGCCCGAGGATGCCGGTCAGTGGGCGGCGATCGATGCCGCTGCCGAGACGGCACGAGCGCGCGGGATCGCCGCCACCTTCCTCTGGGCGCTGCCGCAGGTGCTGCGCGACGGCTATGTCCATTTCGACGAAGGAGAGGACGCGATGCAGGCGTTCGACGACGTGCGCTTCCCGCTGGCGCTGGGGCGCGAGGCGGAGGTGGCGCCCGAGATGTCCACCGCGATCGTCACCAGCGCGGGCGGGAGCGAGAAGCGCAACGCCGACTGGGCGGAGCCGCGCACCCGCTACGACGTGGGACCGGGAGTACGATCCGAAGCCGATATCGCGACGCTGCTCGACTTCTTCCGCGCGCGGATGGGGCCGGCGCGGGCATTCCGGCTGAGCGATCCGTTCGACCATGCGTCTGCAGACGAGGTCGCGGCGACCGACCAGGCGATCGGCGTCGGCGACGACATCGCCACGGCCTTCCCGCTGGTGAAGCACTATGGGGCGATGACGCGGCGGATAACGCGGCCGGTGGCGGGGAGCGTCCGCGTGGCGATCGATGGGGTCGAGACGCAGCGCTTTTCTCTGGTCCACGCCGGCGTGGTGGCGCTGGACGCCGCGCCGCCCCACGGCGCCGTGGTGACGGCGGGATACCGCTTCGACGTGCCGGTGCGTTTCGCCGAGGACCGGCTGACGGTGAACCGTGCGACCTTCCGTGCCGGCGCCGCTCCCTCGGTGCCGCTGGTCGAGGTGCGCGAGGCATGAGCGCGCTTCCCTGGCTTGAGGGCCCGCTGACGACGATGGCGCTGTGCTGGCGGCTCGAGCGGCGCGACGGCGTGACGATCGGGCTGACCGCGCACGACCGCGATCTCGCCGTCGACGGCCTGCGCTATCGCGCGGCGCCGGGCATGACGCCCTCGGCGATTCGGCGCAGCGATGCGCTCGATGCCGACAGCATGGACGCGAGCGGGCCGCTCACCGCCGGGGCGATCGGCGAGGTCGATCTTCTCGCGGGCCGCTGGGACGGAGCCCGCGTTGCGGTCTTCGCGGTCGACTGGACCGATCCGGGTGCGCCGATGGCGCTTGGGGAAGGAACCCTCGGAGCGGTGGAAACGGCCGACGGCGCGTTCACGGCCGAATTGCGCGGGGTGGCGACCGCGCTGGAACGGCCGGTGGTGGAGGAGACGTCGCCGACGTGTCGCGCGCGGCTGGGCGACGGACGCTGCCGGGTGGCGATGGCAGGGCGGCGATGTTTCGCGCGCGTCGTGGCGGCGGACGAGCGTCGGCTGACGCTCGATCGCGTCGAGCCGTCCGCCGACGCCTATGGCGCGGGCAAACTGCGCTGGTTCGGCGGCGCCAACGCTGGGCTGGACGCGGCGATCGCCGCCTCCGACGGGGCGACGGTGACGCTGGAGCGGATGCCGCCGCTGGCGGTGGCGGGCGGCGACCTGGTCGAGCTGGTCGAGGGCTGCGACAAGCGGCTGGAGAGTTGTGCCGGTCGCTTCGCCAACGCGGTCAACTTTCGCGGCGAGCCCTATCTGCCGGGCATCGACCTGCTGACCCGCTACCCCGGCGCATGACCGGCAACGAGCGCGTCGTGGCGGCGGCGCGTGCGGCACTGGGGAGCCGCTTCCGGCTCCACGGACGCGATCCGGCGCTGGGGCTCGACTGCGTCGGGCTGGTGGCGGTCGCGTTGGCGGCGGACGGGTGCCGGGGGACGTTACCGGCCGACTATGGCTTACGATCGGGCGAGCGGCGGTGCGCCGAAGCCGTGCTGCGGGCCGCCGGGCTGGTGGCAGTTGCGCATGCGCTGCCTGGGGACGTGCTGCTGCTGCGCGCGGGGCCGGAGCAGCTGCATCTCGCGATCCGAAGCCGTGACGGGATCATCCACGCTGACGCGGTGCTCAGGCGGGTGGTCGAGCGGCCGGGATCGCCGCCGTTTCCGGTGGTGAGCGCGTGGCGCTGGCAAGGGGGAGAGAGCTGATGGCGACGCTGGTGCTGACGGTGGTCGGCGGCGCGGTGGGCGGACCGATCGGCGCGGCGCTCGGTGCTACGCTGGGACGGACGGTCGACGGCAGCCTGTTCCGGCCGAAGGGGCGGCAGGGTCCGCGGCTGACCGAGCTGGCGGTGCAGACCTCTTCGTACGCGACGCAGATTCCGCGGCTGTTCGGAACGATGCGCGTCGCGGGGACGGTGATCTGGGCGACCGATCTGATCGAATCGCGCAGCACCGACAGCGCGGGCAAGGGACAGCCGAACATCACCAGCTACAGCTACGCCGCCAGTTTCGCGGTGCTGCTGTCGGGGCGAGCGATCGGGGGCGTCGGGCGAATCTGGGCGGACGGCAAGCTGCTGCGCGGCGCTGCGGGCGACTGGAAGACGCAGGCCGGGTTCCGGCTGCACCTGGGGGGTGAGGACCAAACGCCGGACCCGCTGATCGCGGCGGCAGAGGGTGCGGGGCTGACCCCGGCACATCGCGGCTGTGCCTATGCGGTGTTCGAAGGGCTGCAACTCGCCGACTTCGGCAACCGAATCCCTTCGTTGACCTTCGAGGTGTCGGCCGACGGGCTGGTGACCGCGGGCGCGGTGATCGCCGAGCTGAGCGACGGCGCGATCGGTGCGGGCGAGGGGGTGCTGCCGCTGATCGGCTATTCGGCGCAGGGCGACAGCGTCCGCGCGGCGGTGGAAGCGTTGCTGATGCCGGCGGGCTATTGGCTCGGCAGCGACGGCGTGCGTGCCGGCGCCGGGGTGGCCGTGCCGATCGACGATGCCGGGGCACGGGGCGAGGCACGCGGCGTCGGTCGCGGCACGCGCGCGATCGCGGCGAGCGATACCGCGCCGGCGGAGGTGACGATCGGCTATTACGATGCCGACCGCGACTATCAAACCGGCGTCCAGCGGGCGGTGCGCGCCGGTTCGACCGGGCGGGCGCAGCGGATCGAACTGCCGGCGGTGATCGAGGCGGGGCTGGCACGCGGGCTGGCGGCGCGCGCGGTCGAGGCGCTCGACCTGGCGCGCGAAACGCGGCGGGTGGCGATCGACTGGACGGCGGCTGCGCTCGTCCCCGGCGACCGGGTGACAATCGGCGACGAACCCGGTCAGTGGCGGGTGAGCGGGTGGACGCTGGAAGGCATGACGCTCGCGCTCGATCTCAAGAGGATCGTGGCCGCGCCGATCGTGGCGCGCACCGCATCGGGCGGGCGCGCGACCTTGGCACCCGATGCACTGCACGGTCCGACTCGGCTGGCGGGATTCGAAGTGCCGCCGCTCGACGAGGTGGCGACCGGGATGCCGCGCGTCGCCATCCTCGCGGCGGGCGTTTCCCCCGGCTGGCGTCGCGCCACCCTGCTGGTCAGCGAAGACGACGGGCAGCGTTGGGAGGCGATCGGCAGCACCGCGGCGCCGGCGACGCTCGGAACGGTCGTCGAGCCGCCGGTTGCGGCACCGGCGATGGTCGAGGACCGGCTCTCGACGATCGAGCTGGTCTTCCCGCACGACTCGATGGCGCTGTCGGGCGCGAGCTCGGCGGCGCTCGACCTGGGCGCGAACCTGGCGATGGTCGGCGACGAGCTGCTTCAGTTCGGCGAGGCGGTGCAGCTGTCGCCGTGTCGCTGGCGGCTCCGGCGGCTGTGGCGTGGCCGGCGCGGTACCGAGGCGGCGATCGGGACGCAGCGGCACGGCGACCGCTTCGCGCTGCTGCAGTCGGAAGCGATCCGCTGGATCGAGCCCCGACGGGTCGGCGAGGGCGTCCGGCTCCGCTTGCGGGCGGTGGGGATCGCCGATGCGGCGGAGGGGGCCGCCGCCGAGGCGCCCGTTATCGGATGGTCGCTGTGCCCGCCGTCGCCGGTTCACCTGCGCGCGATCGCCGAGCAGGACGGGGCGCTCCGCATCCGCTGGGTGCGGCGCAGCCGACTCGGCTGGCGTTGGCGCGATGACGCGGAGGTGCCGCTCGGCGAGGACGGGGAGCTCTATCGGCTCCGGCTCGTCGCGGTCGACGGAACCGCGGCCACCGTGTCGAGCACCGCCCCGGAACTGCTGCTGCCCGCCGACGCCGACCGGCCGGCGCGGATCGAGGTGCGCCAGATCGGCAGCTATGGCGCGTCGGCGCCGGCTGTTCTGTCCCTTTGCTGACACGAGGCTTGCCATGATCGACCGGACCGACCGTTTCGCGCTGCCGCTGCTTCACCCCGGACAGGCGCAGAAGGAGATGACGCATAACGAGGCGCTGCTCGCGCTCGACATCCTCCTCCATCCGGAGGTGGAAGCGGTGGGGCAGAACCATCCCCCCGCCGCAGCCGCCGTGAGGCAGTGCTGGATCGTCGGCGACGCGCCGACGGGGGAATGGGTGGGGCAGGCGGGCGGGCTCGCCGCCTGGACCGAGGGCGGATGGCGTTTCGCCGCACCGCGGGAAGGAATGACCGCGTGGAGTCGAAGCGAGGCGCTGGCGGTACGCTGGATCGATGGAAGCTGGCAGTTGGGGGAGTTCCGCGGCACGCGTCTGCTGATCGACGGCGTTCAGGTCGTCGGCGCGCAGCAGCAGGCGATTGCTGCACCTGCGGGAGGGGAGGTGACAGATGTCGAGGCCCGTGCCACGCTCGCGTCGATCCTGAACATTCTGCGAGATCATGGATTGATCGCGCGCAACGCAGATTAACTGTTGCAGTTCCGCCACACCGGAACAGTTTGTTCGCTTGCGCGGAAACGAAGGCGCGAGTAGGGGGTTTGTGCTGTCCGTAGGACAACCATGAAAGGGGAATAGAATGCGGAAGCTTGCCGTCACATTGGCGCTCGCGACCACCGCGCTTTCGACTCCCGCCCTCGCACGCGACAACGCGTGGTACGTGGGCGTGGAAGGCGGCGCGATGATCGTCGAAGACATCGACTACGACCTCTCGACGCCGGCGGGTGCTCAGTCCACCGTCGACCACGATTATGGCTATGACGTCGGTGGCTTCGTCGGTTACGACTTCGGCGCGTTCCGCGTTGAAGCCGAAGTCAGCTATCGTAGCGCGACGCTCGACAGCTATCGTTCCACCACTGCGATCCCGGCCTACACGGCTGGCGGCGCGCTGACCTCGGTCGGTGCGGGCGACTATGACGCCGGCGGCCGTTCCTCGGCGCTGTCGTTCATGGCGAACGCGATGCTCGACTTCGGTGAAGACGACGGCATCTCGGGCTTCGTCGGCGGCGGTGCGGGTGTCGCTCGCGTCAAGGCCAGCGACTATCGCGTCAACAACAACGGCGCGTTCCTCGACGACTCCGACACCGTGTTCGCATGGCAGGCAATCGCCGGCGTGCGCGCTCCGGTCTCCGAGAACGTCGACGTTTCGCTGAAGTATCGCTTCTTCAACGCTGAAGACGTCAATCTGGTCGACGTCGCTGGCCGTGGCTATGACGGGCGCTTCCGCTCGCACAGCATCCTCGGTGGCGTGACCTTCAACTTCGGTGAGCCGGCTGCTCCGCCGCCGCCGCCGCCGCCGCCGCCGCCCCCGCCGCCCCCGCCGCCGCCGCCGGCTCCGGAGCCGCAGGTGGTCTGCACGCCTGGGCCGTACATCGTGTTCTTCGAGTGGGACAAGTCGGACATCACGCCGGAAGCGGCTGGCATCCTCGACAACGCCATCTCGAACTACCAGTCGTGCGGCAACGCCAGCGTCATGCTGGCTGGCCACGCCGACCGTTCGGGTGCGGCTTCGTACAACGTCGGCCTGTCGCAGCGCCGTGCGGACTCGGTCCGTGCGTACCTCGAGGGTCGTGGCGTCCCGGGTGGCGTGATCTCTTCGGAAGCGTTCGGCGAGAGCCGTCCGCGCGTCGAGACCGCCGACGGCGTGCGCGAACTCCAGAACCGTCGCGTGGAAATCACGTACGGTCCGGGTTCGGGCATGTAAGTTCGACCTTCCGGTCGAATGGAAATCGGGGAGGCCGGGCAACCGGCCTCCCTTTTTCTTTGCGCAACGGCGATCGGGGTCGATCGTGCGCAGGTCGCCCTGCGACGCTCGCAGCTGGATGCCGGCCTATCATCGCCGCGCCGACCGGTTTCGTGCCGCGGTGCGCGTGGGACGCTCGACGGCGGTGCTCGTTGATCTAACTGGAAAATCCGGCGCGCTTCAGGCAGCCGATGACAGGCGCGGCTGGACCTTGCCCTGCAGCCGCGCACCTACCTGTGAAACAACCCCCTCCGGCCGCTATGCCTCGGAAGCGACGGCATCCTTCAGCCATTCGGGGATCAGGGCGTCTCCGACCGACTCGGCGCGCCGGTGCTCGACCATCAGCCCCAGATCGGGATAGCGCATCCGCGTGCGATCGCCCGGCTCCGCGAGCGGTGCCACCACCAGTCGCCGGTTCACCTTCGAACGATGGTGCATGCGCGCCGTATTCTCCTGGCCCACATAACAGCCCTTGGTGAAGCTGACCCCGCCGAGTTCGCGCGCGTTGCACTCGAGCCAGAGCGTCTTGTCCTGGCCGAGCTCGGCGACGCCCTCCGTGACGCCGAGCGCCAGGCGATGCGCGAGCCAAGCCTCGGCCGGGCTGCCGACCTCCCCCAGCCATCTCCGGCCGAGATCGGGCAAGCGGGGATCGGCGACGCCCTTTTCGCCCTCTGCTCTCCAGTGGACACCACCGGCGGCCCGTTCGATGCTTACCGGGCGGCGCAGGCGGTAGAGCGCCAGCCGTCGTGCGAGCGCCTCAGCCTGGGCCGCTTCGCAGTCGATCAGCACTGCGTCCCCATCGTCCCACAACAGGAACTCGAACAGCGCCTTGCCTTGCGGCGTGAGCAGGCCCGACCAGCGCGGCTGGCCCGGCTGCACCGTCGTCACATCCTGCGTCAACAGCCCCTGTAAGAAGGGGCGTGCCTCCGCTCCACCGACGCGCAGCAACGCGCGGTCGGCGAGCCAGGTCCCGGCTATGGTCTCCGTCATCCCGGCAAGGTAGGGAAGCGGCCCAGCTGACGAAAGGGGCGACCGTGGTAAGCTTTGACCTCAAACTGGCAGGGGGCACCGTGCACCTGCCCGGCGGACCGGCGGCGGCGGACCTGTGGGTGCGCGACGGGCGCATTGCCCAGATCGGCGGGCAGGGCGATGCCGGCACGACGATCGACTGCACCGGTCTCGACGTGCTGCCGGGCGTGATCGACACCCAGGTGCACTTCCGCGAGCCGGGTCTGGTCCACAAGGAAGACCTGGAAAGCGGCAGCCGCGCGGCGGTGCTGGGCGGGGTGACCGCGGTGTTCGAGATGCCGAACACAAACCCCAATACCGACAGCGCCGAGGCGATCGCCGATAAGCTCGCCCGCGCCAAGGACCGCATGTGGTGCGACCACGCCTTCTACGTCGGCGCGACGGCGGGCAACGCCGAGCATCTGGGCGAGCTGGAGCGCCTGCCCGGCACCGCCGGCGTCAAGATCTTCATGGGTTCGTCCACCGGCAACCTGCTGGTCGACGACGACGCCAATCTGCTGCGCGTGCTGCGCTCGGGCCATCGTCGCGTCGCGATCCATGCCGAGGACGAAGACCGGATGAACGCGCGCGCCGGCGAGCGGGTGACCGGCGACCCGCGCTCACACCCGGTGTGGCGCGACGATGAGAGTGCGATGATCGCCACCCGGCGCATCCTGCGGCTGGCGCGCGAGGCGGGCCGGCGCATCCATGTCCTCCACGTCACGACCCCCGCCGAACTCGAACTGCTGGGCCAGAACAAGGACGTCGCCTCGTGCGAGGTGACGCCGCAGCACCTGACGCTCGCCGGCGAGGAGGCCTATCCGCGGCTGGGCACGCACGCGCAGATGAACCCGCCGATCCGTTCGGGCGCGCATCGCGACGGGCTGTGGCACTGGCTCAACCAGGGCGTGCCCGACGTGATCGGTTCCGACCACGCGCCGCACACGCTGGAGGAAAAGGCCAAGCCCTATCCCGCGAGCCCGAGCGGGATGCCCGGCGTACAGACCCTGCTGCCGCTGATGCTCGACCATGTCGCCGCCGGGCGGCTGAGCCTTCAGCGGCTGATCGACATGACCAGCGCCGGGCCACAGCGGCTGTTCGGGTTGATTGGCAAGGGGCGGATCGCGGTCGGCTACGATGCCGACTTCACCGTCGTCGATCTCAAGAAGCGCTGGACCGTCGATGCTGCGTGGTTGGCATCGCGCGCCGGCTGGTCGCCCTTCACGGACATGGCGTTGACCGGAAAGCCGATCGGCACGATCGTGCGCGGTCAGCAGGTGATGTGGGAGGATCAGCTTGCGGCACAGGCGACGGGTGCGCCGCTGCGGTTCGATGCGGTGGACTTCGGCTGAGAGGTGGGCGGCCGCGCTACTCCGCGGCCGCCCGCTCAGGCGGTGCCGATCAGAACGGCATCCACTTCGACTTCTCGGTGAACTTCATATAGCCGATGTTGGCGCCGAGCCGCCAGCCGACCCCCAGCCGCACCGGGATCAGCACCACGTCGCCACGGCGCAGGTAGCTCGCCGAAAAGCCGCCGACGAAATAGGCGCGACCCTCCGCCTGCGGGAAACGGTGGTAGAGTTCCTGCGAGTCGTAGAGGTTGTAGACGAGCACGAATACCTTGGTCGCGTCGCCGCCGACGTCGAACCCGACCGAGGGTCCCGTCCAATAGACCGGCCGCTGCCCTTCGACGCGGTGGCTCATCACCCCCGAACCGTAGCGCAGCCCAACCACGAAGGCGCCCGCCGCCTCGCGACCCGCGATATAGGCGTTGGGCTGCCCCTGATCCTTCAGAATGTTCTCGAGGATGCCGGCTAGCCCTTCGGCGCCCTTGCCGAACACGCCCTCGGCAGCGTCGATCAGGTCCTCGCGCTGGTAGGTGTCGGCGGACGCCATCGTCGCGCCGGTCGGGGCGGGGGGCGGCACGGTCGGCGCGGCGGGCTGGGCCGGTGTCGGGTCATAATCCTGCGCCACCGACGGGTCGGGCTGTGCGACCGGTGCCTGCGATTGCTGCGGCGACGCGGGGGCAAGGTCGCCGTCGATCGCGTCGTTGGGATCGACAGTGCGCATCTGCGCTGCCGCGGGCGTGGCCAATGCCACCGCAACGCTCCCCAGCATCAGCCACAACCTGCGCATGCCACTCCCCCGAAAAACCAGTTCGAACACCCTATCCGCGCCTGCCGCTTACGCTGCAATGAATGGCGCGACGACCCGAGTCCTACACGCGGTCGAAAAGCGATGCGAGCCCAGTTGATCCCAACCGACATGCTGGCTATAGCCGCGCCCTCAAGGCCGATCCCGGAGACGTGGGTGAGTGGCTGAAACCAGCGGTTTGCTAAACCGCCGTACCGGGATTACTGGTACCGAGGGTTCGAATCCCTCCGTCTCCGCCAGTCTCTTCGCGAAAGAGCTGATTTCTATCGCCTTTTCCGCGCGGATGGGAGGTGCCCAGGTTGCGGCTACCAGTCTACTCGCGTACCTCTAGCAAGTCCTGACCGATTGTTTTCCACGAACGGCGCTGAAGGATTTGCCGCGGAGAAACTGACCTGATCTGTGGATCGCTACGCTGCGGACGGATTTGGAGGGGACGACATGCGGCAGCGTCGCGAACGTCCGCTAAGACGTTGCGACGAGGCGAATGGTACGACTGCTGCCAAACTTTCCCGAAGACCCGACGGAAGCATCCCACGCGATCAACGTCGGACGATCCGACATGCTACCGCAGCGGATCCGGGATCTTCTGGACTACCTCGGCGCGCATGGTCTCCTTCGATAGAGGTGCAGGTCTTCTGGTGCGTACATTCACGAGAAGTTGCAATCTGCCATCCAGTTCTAGGACTTGATCTTTGCGCGCATCCGCTTGGCGCGCTGAGCTGGATCGGGATGGGTTTTCAGTAGTCCGATGCCGCCACCGCCACCGAGTGCCGCCAGCTTGTCCATCGCAGCCGGGCATGCCTGCTGCGGATACCCCTTGTTGGTCATGAAGGTCAGCGCATAATCATCAGAGGCGGTTTCGGCCGCTTGCGAATGCTGGGCGCTGAGCACGTTCTGGATCAATCCGCCAAGCTCAGAACTGGTGAACCGGCGCGCTCCGGAACTGGCCGTGCCCGCTACGCTCAGCGCGGCATCCTGTTGCAGGGCGCGTCTCAACCGCTTTTGCCCGTGCTGAAGTTTAACATGCCCGATCTCATGGCCGATCACGCAACGCACTTCGTCGTCGGTGAATTTGTCCATCAGCCCAGAATACACGCGTACGGTGCCATCCCCCATGGCGAACGCGTTAATATCGTTGACCAGATACGCCTTGATGTCGAGGTCGAGCCCGTCATAGCTGGGAAGCCCAGCCGTCAGCTTGGCTAGGCGGACGGCATAGGGGTTCTTGGCCGGGGCGATCTGGTTCTGCCGGTCCATTTCATCAGACATCTGCGAGAAGTAGGTGACCATCTGTTCGTCGGTGACGGTTGCGGCCTGCGCCACCTTCTTGGCTGAACCCAAGAGATCACCAAGGCGTTGCGAATGGGCAGACGAACTCCAGGCGGCCGTTGCAACCGCCGCCACTACGGCACTGGCAAGCACCGGCGACAGGACATTTCGAACTTTGTTGTTTCTGCGCATATTCGCCCCCTGCCCTATTCAAGTCGGCCAATGAGTTGCCAAGAGAGCAGCAATCTTTGATTCTGACAACGGCGATCCGATGACAAACAGCATTAACGGCTAGGAAATTTCCCGAGTTATCCGGTAACCGAACTATCTCGCGAGCTCTACCGCTCGCTCGATGATCTTGCACGAAGGGGCGGGGAATATGGCCGATGTCGGCAGTCGCATGGCGGAGTTGTGGCGGGGCGCAGGGGCACTCGCCGGTCGTGAGCCGTGGTTGGTGGGCGGTGCCGTGGCGTTGCTGTCCATCTCGGGTTTCGTGGCCGACAATCTGGGACGCGGCGGGACGATGGCGTCCGCCGTCGCGCAGCTTGCGGTGCAATGGGGATTGCTTCGTCACGTCGCGCTGCGCGAGCAATGGGTCGCCGAAAGCGGCCGCACCGGCGGCATCGTGGCGCTGTTCGGACAGCAGTTCCTCACCACCCTCGGCATGATGCTGGGGCTGGTGCTGCTGGTGGTGCCCGGGTTGTACGTCGCCGCACGCTGGTCCGCCGCGTCTGCGATCGTCATCGCCGAGGACCTGCGCGTGACCGATGCGATCGGCGAGAGCTGGCGACGGACGCAGGGCTGGGCGCTTCCGGTGGCGATCCTGCTGTGCCTTCTCTTCGCCCCGTTCGTCCTCCTCATCGGCGGGATCATCGCGCTTTCGGACGTCGACGCGTCCGAGACGATGGTCGAGCTTGCCATGACGAACGTCGTCATCGCGCTGGCGACCGTCGCCGCCTGGTACGTCGGCCTTGCGGTCTACGCCCGGACACGCGCGCCGCAGGAGGCGCTGGAACAGGTCTTCGCCTGATTCCGTTGCCGCGCTAGGGGCGCTTGACGCGGGGCATGCGCCATCCCCACTCTCACGCGTACACGTAAGGACCCCGTACACTCCCATGCAGCTTGTCATCGTAGAGTCGCCCGCCAAGGCGAAGACCATCGAGAAGTATCTCGGCAAGGACTATCGCGTCCTGGCCTCCTACGGCCACGTCCGCGACCTGCCGCCCAAGGACGGCTCGGTCCACCCCGACGACGGCTTCGCGATGGAGTGGGAAACCTATGCCGACAAGTCGCGCCAGCTGAAAGCAATCGCCGACGAGGCCAAGAAGGCCGACCGCCTGATCCTCGCCACCGACCCCGATCGCGAGGGGGAGGCGATCTCGTGGCACGTGCAGGAGGTGTTGGCCAAGAAGAAGGCGCTGCCGAAGGAGGTCGAGCGGGTCACCTTCAACGCGATCACCAAGCCGGCGATCCTGGCGGCGATGAAGGCGCCGCGCGGGCTCGATACCGACCTGATCGACGCCTATCGCGCCCGGCGTGCGCTCGATTATCTGGTCGGCTTCACCCTGTCGCCGGTGTTGTGGCGCAAGCTGCCCGGCGCCAAGTCCGCCGGCCGCGTCCAGTCGGTGGCGCTGCGCCTGATCGTCGAGCGCGAGCGCGAGATCGAGGGCTTCACCGCCCAGGAATATTGGTCGGTCGTCGCGCAGATGGAGCAGGACGGCCAGCCGTTCGAGGCTCGGCTGGTCAAGTTCGACGGCAAGAAGCTCGACCGCCTGTCGCTGGGCGACCAGGGCTCGGCCTTCGCCGCCAAGGAAGCGGTCGAGGCGGCGCGCCTCTCGGTCGTCTCGGTCGAAACCAAGCCCGCGACCCGCAACCCGCCGCCGCCCTTCACCACCTCGACGCTGCAGCAGGAGGCGGCGCGCAAGCTCGGCTTCTCCGCCAGCCACACGATGCGCATCGCCCAGTCGCTCTACGAGGACGGCGCGATCACCTATATGCGTACCGACGGCGTGCAGATGGACGGATCGGCGATCGACGCGGCGCGCGGGGCGATCGCCAACCGCTACGACGCCAGCTACGTCCCGGACCGGCCGCGCCAGTACCAGACCAAGGCGAAGAATGCGCAGGAAGCGCACGAGGCGATCCGCCCGACCGATTTCTCCAAGGATCGCGCCGGTGCGGGCGACCACGGCCGCCTCTACGACCTGATCTGGAAGCGCGCGCTCGCCAGCCAGATGGCGTCGGCGCGGCTGGAGCGTACCGCGGTCGAGCTGGAGGACGGCACCGGCCGGCTGGCCCTGCGCGCCACCGGCCAGGTCGTGCTCTTCCCCGGCTATCTCGCGCTCTACGAGGAAGGCCGCGACGATGCCGGTGACGAGGATTCGCGTCGCCTGCCGCTGCTGCGCGACGGCGACGCGCCTGCCAAGAAGGGCGTGACCGCCGAGCAGCACTTCACCCAGCCGCCGCCGCGCTTCTCCGAAGCCTCGCTGGTCAAGCGGCTGGAGGAACTCGGCATCGGCCGCCCGTCGACCTATGCCTCGATCATTCAGGTGCTCAAGGACCGCGCCTATGTGCGGGTGGAGAAGAATCGCTTCTTCGCCGAGGAGAGCGGTCGGCTGCTGACCGCGTTCCTCGAGCGCTTCTTCGAGAAATACGTCGGCTACGACTTCACCGCGGGGCTCGAGGAAGAGCTCGACGACGTATCCGGCGGCCGCGCCGAATGGCAGGCGGTGCTCGAAGCCTTCTGGCGCGACTTCAAGCCGCGCACGGCCGAGGTGATGGAGCAGCAGCCCTCGGCCATTACCGCCGAGCTCGACACCTTCCTCGCGCCGTACCTGTTTCCGCAAAAGGCCGACGGATCCGATCCGCGGCTGTGCCCGAACTGCGGCGAGGGCCGGCTGGCGCTGCGTGGCGGCAAGTTCGGCGCGTTCATCGCCTGCTCCAACTATCCCGAGTGCAAATTCACCCGCCGCTTCGCGCAGCCGGGTGGCGAGGGCGAGGACACCGGCCCCGAGGGGCTCGGCAAAGATCCGGAGACGGGGCTGGAGGTCGAACGCAAGTCGGGTCGCTTCGGACCATACATCCAGCTGGGCGAGGGCAAGGAGGCCAAGCGCGCCTCCATTCCCAAGGACCTTCCGGGCGGCGAGCTGACGCTGGAATGGGCGCTGAAGCTGCTGAGCCTGCCGCGCGTCATCGGCAACCATCCGGAGACGGGCGAGCCGATCGAGGCGGCGATCGGGCGCTATGGCCCCTATCTGAAGCACGCCGGCAAATACGCGCGGCTGCAGACGACGGCGGACGTGTTCGAAACCGGCATGAACGCCGCTGTGGTGAAGCTCGCCGAGGCGGCTGCCGGGCGGCCGGCGCGCGGGGCAGCGCGCGAACCGCTGCGCGTGCTCGGCGCCCATCCGCGCACCGAGGCGGAGATCAAGCTGATGGAGGGGCGCTACGGCCCCTATGTCACCGACGGCACCACCAATGCGACGCTGCCCAAGACGGTCGCGCCCGAGGCGCTGACGCTGGAGGAAGCCGCCCAGATGATCGACGCCCGCGCCGCCGCAGCGCCGGCCAAGAAGGGCCGCAAGGCCCCGGCGAAGAAGGCGGCGGCCAAGAAGCCCGCCGCCGACAAGAAGCCGGCCGCCAAGAAGGCGCCGGCGAAGAAGGCACCCGCAAAGAAGGCGGCGGCGAAGACGGAAGACTGACGCTTCGCCCATCTCCACCCGTCATGCTGACGAAGGTCAGCATCCATTGCCGCACCGCTCGCGATTCCAGCCGTAGCGGCAATGGATCCTGACTTCCGTCCAGATGACGAGAATGGGGAGTTGCACTTCCCCCCAAGCCTACCCGTATCCCTGCGCAGGCAGGGATCCAGGGCCAAGCAGAACGGCGGTTTGCGTCTGAAACCCTGGGCTCCTGCCTTCGCAGGAGCACGAAGGACGTTGGGCGAGGTCCGGTAAACGCACCTCACGACGCAGAAGGGCGCGCGTACCGCGGGGGTACACGCGCCCTTCTGTTTCGCCCCGGGAAGGCGCTTATTCCTCGAACGCGCCCACTTCGCTGCGGCGGCCGAGCAGGAAGGCGTCGGCGACGTGGCGGAACGGCGACAGGTCGACGTCGCTGCGGCCGGTGTCGAGCAACTCGGCGAAGCGGCGATAAAGCCGCGCATACTCCGGCTCGTCGCCCACGTCCTGCTCGACGCCGTCGACGAACATCTTCGACGCGCCCATCGACAGCTTCAGGCTGCCGCGGTCGGTCTCGACGTCGATGTCCCAAGTCTGTGGCCCACGCTGGTCGAAGTCGAAGAACACGTCGACCGGAACGCCGGCGGTGTCGGCGAACGTCAGGTCGGCGGCGATCGGCGCCGGGCGGTTCGACGGGAAGCGCAGCGCCGCCTCCTGCAGCAGCAGCGGGCGCGGCAGGATGCGGGTGATCACCGACAGCGCGTTGATGCCCGGATCGAACACGCCGATGCCCGGCTCCCAGATCCACGCCTGGCCCGGATGCCAGACGCGCACGTCCTCCTTCCAGTTCACCTCGACGCGGCGGATTTCGCGTTCGGCGAGCCAGGCGCGCGCCGGCTCGACGCCGGCGGCTTCGCGCGAGTGCCAAGTGGTGAACAGCACGCGGCCCGCCTCGCGCGCGACGCGCACGAAGTCCTCGGCCTCCGACAGCGTCGCCGCCGGCGGCTTCTCGATCATCACGTCCAGCCCGTGCGCCAGCGCCTCCTCGATCAGCACCAGCCGGCCGCGCGGCGGCGTGCAGATCGAGATCGCCTGCACGTCCGGCACCGCCTGCATCATCTCGGCGATGGTGCGGAAGCCGGGGACGCCCTCGGGCGGGGTATGGCCGGTGACGGCGGCGACGAGCTCGAACCGGTCGTTGGCGGCGATGTGCGGGATATGCTGGTCGCGCGCGATCTTGCCGATGCCGGCCAGGGCGATGCGGATGGTGCCCGCGCCGCCCGCGGCTGCAGAAGTGTCGTTGGGTGTACGTGCCGTATCCAAACCGGGTTCCTCTCCGCTCCTCGGGACCGGCGGCTCTGCGCCGCTGTCCCTGGTCGATAAGTCGGACATATCGGCGCCACGCCGGACGATCAATTGCGGGCGAGCGGCGGTGGCGCGGTTTTCGGCGATGCCCCTTGTTCCCCCCCCCGCCGGACCGCTACCTTGGGGCAGGAGCAGCGCCCAGCCGCATCGGCAAAGAGGCGCCCCGACAAGGAGATGGGCTTGCGCGCACAGGTGCAGGAGCTGGAACGGCGGCGGGCCGCGGCGCGTGTCGGCGGCGGCGAGAGGCGGATCGCGGCACAGCATGCCAAGGGCAAGCTGACCGCGCGCGAGCGGCTCGACGTGCTGCTCGACCCCGGCAGCTTCGAGGAGCTCGACATGTTCGTCGAGCATAATTGCGTCGACTTCGGCATGGAGGCGCAGGTGATCCCCGGCGACGGGGTGGTGACCGGATCGGGCACGATCAACGGCCGGCTGGTGTTCGTCTTCAGCCAGGACTTCACCGTGTTCGGCGGCTCGCTATCCGAACGCCATGCCGCCAAGATCTGCAAGGTCATGGACATGGCGATGAAGGTCGGTGCGCCCGTCATCGGCCTGAATGATTCGGGCGGCGCGCGCATCCAGGAGGGGGTGGCCTCGCTCGGCGGCTATGCCGAGGTGTTCCAGCGCAACGTGCTCGCCTCGGGCGTGGTGCCGCAGCTGAGCCTCATCATGGGGCCCTGCGCGGGGGGCGCGGTCTATTCGCCGGCGATGACCGACTTCATCTTCATGGTGAAGGATTCGAGCTACATGTTCGTCACCGGCCCCGACGTGGTGAAGACGGTGACCAACGAAGTGGTGACCCAGGAGGAGCTGGGCGGCGCCGTCACCCATACGACCCGCTCGTCGGTGGCCGACGTGGCGTTCGACAACGACATCGAAGCACTGCTGGCGGCGCGCGACTTCGTCGACCTGCTGCCCGCCTCCAACCGCGTCGAGGCACCCGAGCGGCCCACCGAAGATCCGTGGGATCGGATGGAGGACAGCCTCGACACGCTGGTGCCGCCGTCGGCCAATCAGCCCTACGACATGCACGAGCTGATCCGGAAGGTGGTCGACGAGGGCGACTTTTTCGAGGTGCAGCCCGCGCACGCCGCCAACATTCTCACGGGCTTCGGCCGGATCGAGGGGCGCACGGTCGGCTTCGTCGCCAACCAGCCGACCGTGCTCGCCGGCGTGCTCGACATCAACGCGTCGAAGAAGGCGGCGCGCTTCGTACGCTTCTGCGACGCGTTCGAAATCCCGATCGTCACCTTCGTCGACGTGCCCGGCTTCCTTCCCGGCGTTGCGCAGGAGCACAACGGCATCATCAAGCACGGCGCCAAGCTGCTGTTCGCCTATGCCGAGGCGACCGTGCCCAAGATCACCGTCATCACGCGCAAGGCCTATGGCGGCGCCTATGACGTAATGGCGTCGAAGCACCTGCGCGGCGACTTGAACTATGCCTGGCCCACCGCCGAGATCGCGGTGATGGGCGCCAAGGGCGCGGTGGAGATCATCTTCCGCGGCCGCACGCCGGAGGAGATCGCCGAGCGCACCGCCGAGTATGAGGCGCGCTTCGCCAACCCGTTCGTGGCGGCGTCGAAGGGCTTCATCGACGAGGTGATCCAGCCGCATTCGACTCGCCGGAGGATCGCGCTGGGCTTGCGCAAGCTGCGCGGCAAGAGCCTGGAAAATCCGTGGAAGAAGCATGACAACATCCCGCTCTAGGCGCGGCGCCGCCGCCCGTTCGACCAAGGGCGGCTGGTTCACCGCCGCGCTGGTGGTGGTCGCGGTGACGCTGGGGATTGGCGCGCTGCTGTTCTGGCCGCGCACGCCCGAGCGTTCCGAGCCCCGGCGTCTCGCCGCCCCGACCGCCGCGCCGTCCACCGCCACGCCCACCGGCGTGCGCGCGCTTCCCGCGGCCGAGCAGCTCGCGCTTGCGGGCAAGGCGGTGTTCGGACCGACCGGCAAGGCGACGGCTTCCAAGGACGGCGCCCAGCTCGTCACCACGCCCGCGCGGCTGGTCTGGCGCGGCGACACCGCGGTGCTGATCAGCACCGCCGAGATGACCGACGGCTGCCACGGCTGCACCGGCGGGCTCGACGTCGCCTATCTCAAGCCCACCGCCGCCGGCTTCACCGTCGCCGGCCACTGGCCCGACGCGGTGGCGGGATCGAGCTGGGGCGCGCCGCCCACCGAATGGTCGGTCTCCGACAAGTTCGGCGCCGATCCGGTAATCTATGCGAGCGGCGGCGGTACCTGGCAGGGCTATACGTGCAGCGTCTTCACCCTCACGGGTCTGACCGACAAGGGCCCGGTGGGGCTGGTCTCGGTGCCCGAGAGCTATGACGACAGCGGCGCGGGCACCGCCGATCCCGCCACCACGCTGGAGGGAAAGATCGCCGACATCGTTCCCGACCGCTCGTTCGACGTGCGCTACACCGGCACCGAGACCTTCACCGATCATTATGTCCGCCAGGCCGCTAAATACGCCGCCCGCGGCGAGACGCGGATGCGCACATGCTAGGCCGTTGTGTCGCCATGCGCTTACACAGGCGGTCGGCTGCGTCCGCTTGGGATCCGGACCTAGACCTGAGCGGTCGGTGCAAACGCTTCCAGCTCGCGTGCGAGATGCATGAAGGCGTGCTGCTATGACAAGTTCCGATACAGCCATCTTAGTCGCTCTCGTGGGCCTTCTATCTGCTGCGGTGGGCGGCATTGTGCAGGCATTATTCGCTAGGGGTTTTGAGCGCTTTAGGTTTGAGCGTGAGGCCAAGTGGGAATTGTATTCGAAGTACTTTCAGGTTCTAGGCGATCTGACGTTTTCCAAACCAGGTACCGAGCGCTACCAAAGTGCTTTGTCTCTGACGGCGCAACTGCGTGGTCGAATAGGTCTCGTTGGATCAGTTGAAGTCGTGGAGGCCGTGGGCAATGTATTCCGCTATTCCGACTTCAAAAGCCCGGAGGGGCAGGCGGCAATGGGAGCGGCGCTCACGGCGATGAGGAAAGATGTAGGCAAAGGTAGTAGACAAGTCTCTGAGAATTCGCTGATCCAGCTGATGTTCGGTTCGCGGGAGGTGAGGTGATCCTCGACCGCCTCAACCACGTCGGCGTGGCGACGCCCTCCATCGAGCGCTCGGCCGAGACCTATCGCACGTTGCTGGGCGATGCCGCGGTCGGCGCGCCGTTTGACCTGCCCACGCAGGGGGTGCGCGTCTGCTTCGTGGACGCGCCCAACACCCAGATCGAGCTGATCGAGCCGCTGGGGGCGGAGTCGCCGATCCACGGCTTCCTGGCGAAGAACCCGGCCGGCGGACAGCATCACCTGTGCTACGAAGTGCCCGACATTCACGCCGCAAAGGCGTGGTTCGAGGAACGGGGCATGCGCGTGCTCGGCGAGCCGCGCATCGGCGCACACGGCACGCCGATCTTCTTCGTCCATCCCAAGGACATGGGCGGCGTGCTCACCGAAATCATGGAGAGCCCGCGTGGCGAACATCGAGCGTAACACCGGCGAGGACAGTGGCGCGGCACCCGCCGCCCGCGACCTGCCCGAGCCCGAGGCGCGCGCCACCCGCGCCGACTGGGAGGCGCTCGCCACGAAGGAGGTGAAGGGCCGCGATCTCGATTGGGAGACGCCCGAGGGCATCCCCGTCAAGCCGCTCTACACCGCCGAGGACGTCACCCCGGAGAAGGTTGGCGACCCCGGCCTGCCCGGCTTCGCGCCCTTCACCCGCGGCGTGCGCGCGTCGATGTATGCCGGCCGCCCGTGGACGATCCGCCAGTACGCCGGCTTCTCGACCGCGGAGGAATCCAACGCCTTCTACCGCCGCAACCTGGCGGCCGGGCAGAAGGGGCTCTCGGTCGCCTTCGACCTCGCCACTCACCGCGGCTACGACAGCGACCATCCGCGCGTCGTCGGCGACGTCGGCAAGGCGGGCGTCGCGATCGACACCCTCGACGACATGAAGATCCTGTTCGACGGCATCCCGCTCGATCGCATGTCGGTGTCGATGACCATGAACGGCGCGGTGATCCCGGTGCTCGCCTTCTTCATCGTCGCGGCGGAAGAGCAGGGCGTCGATCAGGAAAAGCTGGAAGGCACGATCCAGAACGACATCCTCAAGGAGTTCATGGTCCGCAACACCTATATCTACCCGCCCGAGCCGAGCATGCGGATCATCTCGGACATCTTCGCCTACACTTCGACGCACATGCCGAAGTTTAACAGCATCTCGATCTCCGGCTATCACATGCAGGAGGCCGGGGCGACGCAGGTGCAGGAGCTCGCCTTCACCATCGCCGACGGCATGGAATATGTCCGCTACGGCATCGCCTCGGGCCTCGACATCGACAAGTTCGCCGGGCGTTTGTCGTTCTTCTTCGCGATCGGCATGAACTTCTTCATGGAGGTGGCGAAGCTGCGCGCGGCGCGCGTGTTGTGGCACCGGGTGATGACGCAAGCGGGCGCCAAGGACGAACGCTCCAAAATGCTGCGCACCCATTGCCAGACCTCGGGCGTGTCGCTGACCGAGCAGGATCCGTACAACAACGTCATCCGCACCACGATCGAGGCGATGGCGGCGATGCTGGGCGGCACCCAGTCGCTGCACACCAACGCACTCGACGAGGCGATCGCGCTGCCCACCGACTTCTCCGCCCGCATCGCCCGCAACACCCAGATCGTGCTGCAGGAGGAGACGGGGATGACCAAGGTCGTCGATCCCCTGGGCGGCTCCTACTATGTCGAAAGCCTCACCCAGCAGCTGGTCGACCAGGCCTGGGCGATCATCGAGCGGGTGGAGGCCGAAGGCGGCATGGCCAAGGCGGTCGCCGCCGGCTGGCCCAAGGCGATGATCGAGGAAGCCGCCGCCGCCCGCCAGGCGCGTGTCGACCGCGGCGAGGACGTGATCGTGGGCGTCAACAAATACCGCCTCGCCAGCGAAGACCCGATCGAGACGCTGGAGGTCGACAACACCAAGGTGCGCGAGGCGCAGATCGCGCGGATCGCGCGCGTGCGTGCCGGCCGCGACGAGGACGCCTGCCGCGCCGCGCTCGACGGGCTGGCCGCCGGCGCGACCGGCGACGGCAACCTGCTCGCGCTGGCGGTCGAGGCGGCGCGTGCGCGCGCGACGCTGGGCGAGATTTCGGCGGCAATGGAGGCGGGGTTCGGACGCTACGGCACCACGCCGGTGCCGGTGGCCGGCGTCTATGGCGCGCCCTATGCCGAGGACCCGCGCTGGGCGCAGGTGGTCGCGGGGGTGGAAGCGGTCGAGCGCCGGCTTGGGCGCAAGCCGCGGCTGCTGGTCGCCAAGATGGGGCAGGACGGGCACGACCGCGGCGCCAACGTCATCGCCTCGGCGTTCGGCGACCTGGGGTTCGAGGTTGTCTCCGGCCCGCTGTTCCAGACGCCGCAGGAAACGGTGGTGCTCGCGCTGGAGAGCGAGGCGGACGTGGTCGGCGCCTCCAGCCTGGCCGCCGGGCACAAGACGCTGATTCCCGAGCTCATCCGCGGACTGCGCGAGGCCGGGCGCGGCGACGTGAAGGTCATCGCCGGCGGCGTCATCCCGTCGAAGGATTACGACTATCTGCGCGACGCGGGCGTGCAGGGCATCTATGGGCCTGGATCGAACGTGGTCGAATGCGCCGCCGACGTGCTGCGCCTGCTCGGCCACAACATGCCCCCTGCCGGATTCGAGGACGCCGCCGAATGATCGACACCCTTCCCCAGCACGCCGCGGACGTGCGCACCGACTGGACGCGCGACGAGATCGCGGCGCTGTTCGACCTGCCGTTTCCCGAGCTGCTGTTCCGCGCCGCCGAGGTGCATCGCGCCAGCCATCGCGCCGACGAAGTCCAGCTCTCCACGCTGCTGTCGATCAAGACCGGCGGCTGCCCGGAAGACTGCGGCTATTGCAACCAGTCGGTGCATGCCGAGACGGGGCTGAAGGCGACCAAGCTGATGGACGTGCGCGCGGTGCTCCAGTCCGCGGCGCAGGCCAAGGACAATGGCTCGTCGCGCTTCTGCATGGGCGCCGCCTGGCGCAATCCCAAGGACCGCGACATGCCCGCCATCATCGAGATGGTGAAGGGCGTGCGGCAGATGGGCATGGAAACCTGCATGACCCTGGGCATGCTGACGCCGGACCAGGCCGCGCAGCTCGCCGAGGCGGGGCTCGACTATTACAACCACAACATCGACACCTCGCCCGAACGCTATGGCGAGGTCATCACCACCCGCAGCTTCCAGGAACGGCTCGACACGCTCGACCATGTCCGCGGCGCCGGCATCAACGTGTGCTCGGGCGGGATCGTCGGCATGGGCGAGACGCGTGAGGATCGCGTCGGCTTCATCCATGCGCTGGCGACGCTGCCGCACCATCCCGAAAGCGTGCCGGTCAACGCGCTGGTGCCGGTCAAGGGCACGGTGCTGGGCGACATGCTCGCCGACACGCCGCTCGCCAAGATCGACGACATCGAGTTCGTCCGCACCGTCGCGGTCGCGCGCATCACCATGCCCGCGAGCATGGTGCGCCTGTCGGCGGGCCGCGAGAGCATGAGCGACGCCACCCAGGCGCTGTGCTTCCTGGCGGGTGCCAACTCGATCTTCACCGGCGACAAGCTGCTCACCACCGGCAACGCGGGCGACGATAAGGACGCGGCGCTGTTCGCGCGGCTGGGCCTAAGCCCGATGGCGGCCGAAGCGCCACGGGTGAAGGAAGCCTGCGCATGCTGCTGATCGCGCTGGCGCTGGCCGGCACCGCCGCAGTGGACGACTGTGGCGACAAGCAGACCCAGACCGCGATGACGATGTGCGAGAAGGCGGTTGCCGATCGCGCCGACGCGGAGATGAGGGAGCCGTTCGCCGCCAACCAGTGCCTGGCGGCCGTGACCACGGCGCGGACGCAGCAGCTGCGGGAGCTGCTCTGGGATCGTTGAGGAGACGGCATCGTTGGCGAGATCGGGGCGAACCCCGGCGGCGAGGATGCGCGTGAAGGAGAGCGAATGCTGGTGACCCTGTTGGCCGCGGCGGCTGCCGTGAGCTGTGCGAACCCCCAGACGCAGGCGGAGATGACGCGCTGCGCCGGTCAGGCCTATCAGGCGGCCGACGCCGCGATGACTCGCCAGTGGAAGACGACCTACGCCTATATGAAGGGCCGGGACGCCAGGAATAGCTCGCGCGGCGGCGGCTTCGGCTATGCGCCCGCGCTGCTCGAAAGCCAGCGCGCCTGGCTCAAGTTCCGCGACACGCAGTGCGTCATCGAAGGCGGCGAGTTCGCCGGCGGATCGGCGCAGCCGATGGCGCAGGCGCAGTGCAAGGTGCGGCTCACCCGCCAGCGTACCGCGCAGCTCCAGTCGCTCGTCTGGAAGGGGTAAGCCGATGTTCGCCAAGATCCTGGTCGCCAACCGCGGTGAGATCGCCTGCCGCGTGATGCGCACCGCCAAGCGGATGGGGATCGCGACGGTCGCGGTCTATTCCGATGCCGATGCCGATGCGCCGCACGTCCGCATGGCCGACGAGGCCGTGCGGCTGGGTCCGGCGCCGGCCGCCGAAAGCTATCTGCGCGCCGATCTGATCCTGCTCGCCGCCCGTGAAACCGGCGCCGACTGCATCCACCCCGGCTACGGCTTCCTGTCCGAGCGTGCCGAGTTCGCCCGCGCCTGTGCGGAGGCCGGCATCGCCTTCGTCGGTCCGCCGCCGGGCGCGATCGCGGCGATGGGCGACAAGATCGAGTCGAAGAAGCTCGCCAAGGAAGCGGGCGTCAACGTCGTCCCCGGCTTTCTCGGCGAGATCGCGACCACCGAGGATGCGGTGCGGATCGCCGGCGACATCGGCTATCCGGTGATGATGAAGGCCTCGGCCGGCGGCGGCGGCAAGGGCATGCGGCTCGCCTGGTCCGAGGAAGACGTGCGCGAGGGCTTCGAGGCGACGAAGCGCGAGGGGCTGGCGAGCTTCGGCGACGACCGCGTCTTCATCGAGAAGTTCATCCAGAGCCCGCGGCACATCGAGATTCAGGTACTGGGCGACCAGCACGGCAACCTCGTCTACCTCGGCGAGCGCGAGTGCTCGATCCAGCGCCGCCACCAGAAGGTGGTCGAGGAGGCGCCGTCGCCGTTCGTCACCCCCGAAATGCGCCGGCGCATGGGCGAGCAGGCGGTCGCGCTCGCGCGTGCCGTGGGGTATTTCTCCGCGGGTACGGTCGAACTGATCGTCTCGGGCGCGGATGCGACCGGCGAGAGCTTCTACTTCCTCGAGATGAACACCCGCCTCCAGGTCGAGCATCCGGTGACGGAGGCGATCACCGGCCTCGACCTCGTCGAGCAGATGATCCGCGTGGCCGCCGGCGAGCCGCTCGGCTTCGGGCAGGACGACGTCACGCTCACCGGCTGGGCGATCGAGAACCGCGTCTATGCCGAGGACCCGTATCGCGGCTTCCTGCCCTCGACCGGCCGGCTGGTGCGGTACCGTCCGCCGCCCGCACGCGATGGCGTTCGAATCGACGACGGCGTGCGCGAGGGTGGGGAGGTCAGCATCTACTACGACCCGATGATCGCCAAGCTGGTGACCCATGCCGAAACGCGTGAAGCGGCGATCGACGCGCAGGTCCAGGCGCTCGACCGCTTCGAGATCGAGGGGCTGGGCACCAACCTCGATTTCCTGTCGGCGCTGATGCAGCATCCGCGCTTCCGCGACGGTGCGCTCACCACCGGTTTCATCGCCGAGGAGTTTCCGGAAGGCTTCACCGGCGCAGCGCCATCGGCCGAGCTGCAGCGCCAGCTGGCGGCGGTGGCGAGCGTGCTCGACGCCACTCAGGCCGCGCGTGCCGCCCAGATCGACGGTCAGCTCGGCCGCGCGATCGTGCCGGCGACCGACAAGGTGGTGACGCTCGGTGAGGCGCGGTTCGAAACCCGCGTCGAGCCGTTCGAGGGCGGCCAGCTGGTGCGCTTCGCGGAGGGCGAGGCGATCGAACTGGTCGGCCACTGGCGCCCGGGCGAGCCGCTGTTCGCGGCGATGCTCGACGACGAACCGCTGGTGGTGCGCGTCGCGCGCCTGCGCGGCGGCTGGCGGCTGACCGCGCGCGGCGCCGCGCACACGGTACGCGTGCTGCCGCCGCACGTCGCCGATCTCACCCGCCACATGATCGAGAAGGTCCCGCCCGATCTGTCGCGGCTGCTGCTCTGCCCGATGCCGGGGCTGCTTACGAAGCTCCACGTCGCGCCCGGCGACCGCGTCGAGGCCGGCCAGCCACTCGCGGTGGTCGAGGCGATGAAGATGGAGAACATCCTGCGCAGCCAGAAGGCCGGTACGGTGAAGGCGGTGAACGCCGAGGAAGGCCAGAGCCTGATGGTCGACGCGGTGATCCTGGAGCTGGAGTAGGGGCGCCCGAACGCTTCTCCCTCTCCGTTCGTCCCGAGTAGCCGTCGAGTAGCTCGGCAGGAGCGTATCGAGACGGCCTATCGAGGGAGGCCCGCCTGGCACGGCACCTCGATACGAGCCCTCGAGACGCTGCTTGCGCAGCTACTCGGTCTCTACTCGGCACGAACGGGTGCGCGTGAAGGGGCGGCGCTCCACCCCCGCGCCTATGCCGCCAGGAACGGTGCGGCCACCTCCGGCGGCACGCGCAGGATGCGGCCGGTTTCGCGGTCGACGATCGCCCAGGTGGTCTTGGCCTCGACCCGCACGCGCCCGTCGTCGCCGCCGAAGCGCATGTGGCGGTCGAAACGGGCGCCGCGCGGCGGCTCAGCGACCCAGGTTTCGGCGGTGACCGTGTCGCCCGCCGCGACGTTGCCGCGATAGTCGATCTCGTGCCGCGTCACGACCCAGACGTAGCGGTCGCGATGCTCGGGCGGGGCGACCGCCTGCCAGTGCGCGGTGGCGACGTCCTGGATCCAGCGCACCCACACCGCATTGTTGACGTGGCCGAGCTCGTCGATGTCGGCCGGGCCGGCGGTGATGCGGGTGGTGTAGCGCGCCATGTCCGCTTCCTACCCGCCCGCCGCAGTCCCCGTCGACCCATCCCCCACCCGTCCTGCTGACGAAGGTCAGCATCCATCGCCGCTATGCTCGCGACTCCAGCCGTAGCGGCAATGGATCCTGACTTCCGTCAGGATGACGAAGAAGGGGCGGGGCGCCTCACGGCTTCATCGTCGCCGCATCGAGCGTCGTCACCGCGGTCAGCTTGCGGTCCGTCGCGTCGTGGCCGATCGCCACCCGATAGCGCCCGCCCGCGATCCGCCAGCCCGGCAGCGCGGTGTCGTAGTCGGCGAGCACACGCGGCTCGGCGGTCAGCGTCACGCGGCGCTTCTCGCCCGGCTGGAGCTCGATGCGCTGGAACGCCGCAAGCCGCATCGGCGCGTTCGACCCCTCGGGGCGGACGTAGAGCTGCGGCACGTCGGCACCGGCGCGCTTGCCGGTGTTGGTCACTTCGACCGTGACGCTCAGCGACCGGCCGCCCTTCACCACCGGCTTGCGATAGGCGAAGCTGGTGTAGCTGAGGCCGTGGCCGAACGGGAACAGCGGGGTCTGCCCCTTCTTCTCGTACCAGCGATAGCCGACGTCGGCGCCCTCGACATAGTCGATCGGGAAGCTCGGCAGCTGATAGCTGCTCGCATTGGCGGGATTGGCCGCCGCCTGCGCCTCCAGCGAGGTCATCCGCTCTAGGCCGACGGGCGTCGGGCGCGGCGGCTGGCCGGCGTCGGCGGGGAAGGTGATCGGCAACCGGCCGGAGGGGTTGACCTTGCCGGTCAGGATATTGGCGATCGCCTCGCCGCCGCGCTGGCCGGGGTACCAGGCCTGGACCACCGCCGGCACCTTGTCGATCCACGGCATCAGCACCGGGCCGCCCGTCTCCATCACCGCCACCGTCCTGGGCTGGGCGTCGGCGATCGCTGCGATCAGCGCGTCCTGATGGTCGGGCAGGCGCAGGTTGGGCGCGTCCTCCGCCTCGGTCGTCCATTGCGTGGCGAACACGATCGCGAGGTCCGCCGCCTTCACCGCGTCGACGGTGGCGTTGAGGTTGCGGCCGTCGAGATAGTCGATCTGCACCCCCGGCAGTGCCGCGCGCAACGCCTCGAGCGGCGAAGAGGCGTGGTAGGTGATGCGCACGAACGACGCCGCCGCGCCATAGGCGAGCGGGATCTCGATCGGTGCGCCGCCGACCGAGCGCACCTGGCTCGATCCGCCGCCGGACAGCACGCCCACGTCGGCATTGCCGCCGATCACGACGATCCGCTTGGCGCTCGCCGCCAGCGGCAGCAGGGTGCGCTCGTTCTTGAGCAGCACGATCCCTGCCTCGGCGGCGCGCTGCGCGACATCGGCGTGCTGGTCATAGGCGATCGTCAGGGCGTTCTCCGGCATCGGCGTGTCATAGGCGCCGGTCTCGATCAGCCCGGTCAGGTAGCGCGCGACCATGTCGTCGAGCCGCGCCCTCGAAACCTCGCCCTTCTGCACCGCCTGCTTGAGCGGCGCGCCGAGAAAGATCGCCTTGTCGAGCTCCTGCCCCGACTCCTGGTCGAGCCCGGCGTTGACCGCCTTGGCGGTCGAATGGACGCCGCCCCAATCGCTCATCACCCAGCCGCGATAGCCCCAGTCGCGCTTGAGCACGTCGGTCAGCAGCCGCGGATTCTCGCACGACCAGTCGCCGTTGACCTTGTTGTAGGCGCACATCACCGAACCCGGCCGCCCCTTCTCGATCGCGATCTGAAAGGCGAGCAGGTCGCTCATCCGCAGCGCCGCCTCGTCGATGCGTGCGTCGGCGACCATGCGGCCGGTTTCCTGCGCGTTGAGCGCGAAATGCTTGACCGTCGAGACGATCTGGTTCGACTGCACCCCGGCGATATGTGCGCCGCCGAGCAGCCCGGCGAGCAGCGGGTCCTCGCCGAGATATTCGAAGTTGCGCCCGTTCCACGGATCGCGCGTCAGGTTGACGCCGCCCGCGAGCAGCACGTTGAAGCGCTTGGCGCGTGCCTCCGCACCGATCATCGCGCCGCCCGCGCGGGCGATCTCGGGATCGAAGCTCGCCGCGGTGGCGAGGCCGGAGGGGAGCGCGGTGGCGACATCGCCCTTGCGCTGCTCGACCTGGTTGGCGACGCCGAGCGACGCATCGCTCTCGCGCACCAGCGGCACGCCCAGCCGGCGGATGCCGTCGATGTGGCCGGCGGACGGGATCAGCTCGTTGCGCGTCTTGCCCTCCGCCATCGGCGGGAACAGCCCGTGGACCAGCGCGATCTTCTCGTCGAGCGTCATCCGCGCGACGATCGCCTCCGCACGGGCGCGGGCATCGCCCGCCGGTGCGGTGCCAGCGGCCTGCTGCTGCGGCTCGCGCGCGAGAACCGCAGGTGTGGCCAGGCCGGCGAGGAGCGATCCCCCCAGCAGCATCGCAACGATCTTCATCCTCTTCCCCTTTTCCTGCTGCATCGGTCGGTCGAGCGCCGACCCTGTGCCTTTAGGAGCACAGGTTGAGAACGTTCTCAAGGGCGTCGCACCCCGCCGATCCATTGTTACCGCAACCATGCTTGACAACGGCCCCGCAAGGAAGTGAACGTTCTCAACAACGGCGCAAATCCATTATGCGCCGATATCAGGGGAGGATTGGATGCGAGGCTTCAAGGCTCGTTCGCATACGCATTGGGTGGTGACCGTTTCCGCGCTGGCACTGGCCGGCATGCCGGCAACCGCGCTGGCGCAGGACGCCGCGGCGACCTTGGGAAATCCGGGGCCGTCCGAGACGCAGGATAGCGTCACCGACGCGCCCGACTCCGGCGGCGACATCGTCGTCACGGGCATCCGCGCTAGCTTGCGCGATTCGATGAACATCAAGCGCAACGCGCAGGGTGTCGTCGACGCCATCTCGGCCGAGGACATCGGCAAGTTCCCCGACACCAACCTCGCCGAGTCGCTGCAGCGCATCACCGGCGTGTCGATCGATCGCTCGAACGGCGAAGGCTCGACCGTCACCGTCCGCGGCTTCGGTCCCGAGTTCAACCTGGTGCTGCTCAACGGCCGCCAGATGCCGACCTCGACCATCGGCGACGGTTTCGGCGCCCCCTCGTCGCGTTCGTTCGACTTCCAGAATCTTGCGTCCGAAGGCGTGAAGGCACTTGAAGTCTACAAGTCTGGTCGCGCATCCGTCGAGACGGGCGGCATCGGCTCGACCATCAACATCCTGACGCCGCGCCCCTTCGACAAGCCCGGCCTGCGCGGCAGCGTTGCCGCCAAGGGCATTCTCGATACCACGCGCAACGGCAAGGACCCCGTGACGCCGGAAGTGTCGGGCATCATCAGCAACACCTTCGCCGACGATCGCATCGGCGTGCTGCTGATCGGCAGCTATTCGCGGCGCAAGGCGAGCAACAACACCGCCAACGTCGGCTACCGCGATGGGTATCTCGGCTCCGAGAACAACTGGGGGTCGCTGCCGATGGAGGGTGATCCGCGCTATGCGAACATCACCAACCGTCCCGGCCCGGACGACGTCTATCAGGTCGCGCAGAACGCCTCCTACGACCTCAACGACATCGATCGCGAGCGGATCAACGGCCAGGCGGTGCTGCAATTCCGCCCGGTCGATTCGCTGACCGCCACCGTCGACTTCACCTATTCGCGCTACGAGCTCGAAACCCACAACAGCAACGTCGGCATCTATTACAACCATGCCGACACCTCGAGCGCATGGGGCGACGGCCCGATCGCCGATCCGATCTTCTATTCCGAGCAGTTCCGCCGCAACGAGAACAAGGACCTGTCCTACTCGGGCGCGCTGACCTCAGTGAAGAACGAGAACAAGTCGCTCGGCGGCAATCTCGTCTGGGAAGCCCCCGGCGGAGTCACCGTCACGCTCGACGGGCATCATTCGACTGCGGAGTCGAAGCCGGGCAGCGTCTACGGCAACAGCCAGTCGGTCGGCACCGCGATCTTCGGCGTCCGCAACCAGTCGATCAACTTCGAGAACGACTTCCCGATCATTTCGGCGGACTTCTATCCGGACGTCGACCCGCTCGATCCATCGCAGATCCGCGCCACCGGCAACGTGTTCCGCAACTCCTACTTCAAGGATCGCATCAACCAGGTTCAGCTGAGCGGACACTACGACCATCAGGGCGACTTCCTCGACAGCATCGACTGGGGCGTCAGCTACGTCGACAACAAGGTCCGCTCGGCCTACGGCTATATCCAGAACGATACCTGGGGCGGCCTGGGCACCCCGGGCGACATCCCCGACGACATCTTCTCGCCCGAGACGATCTCGGACAAGTTCGACGGGCTGAAGGGTGTCGGTGGCGCCGGCATGATCGAGCAGTTCTTCAGCTTCGACTTCAACCGGCTGGTGCCGCTGCTCGACCAGCAGTTTGGGATCTGCGGCGGCGACGGCAACTGTCTTGCCGAGTATAATACGGACCGGCGCATTCGTGAAAAGACGCTTGCACCGTATATCCAGGCGGGGACGAAGTTCGACCTGTTCGGCAACCCGGCGCACCTGATGGCCGGCGTTCGGTACGAGACCACGACCGTCGACTCGTCGGCACTGGTGCCGACGCCGGTGAGCACGGCGTGGATCTCGGCCAACGAATTCAACATCAGCTATCAGGGTAGCGAGTTCACCCGCTTCAAGGGCAGCTACCAGAACTGGCTGCCGGCGGTGGACTTCGACGTGTCGCCGCTGCCCGACGTCAAGCTGCGCGCTTCGTACAGCCACACCATCACCCGCGCCGGCTATGCCGACCTGCAGGGCGGCCGCACGATCGACCAGCTGTTCCGGATCGGCAACGGTACCGGCGGTCAGGGCAACCCGGGCCTGCTCCCCTACAAGTCGAAGAACATCGACCTATCGGCGGAGTGGTATTACGGCCCGTCGAGCTACGTCTCCGTCGGCTATTTCCACAAGGACGTGTCGAACTTCATCTCGTCCGATCGCGTGAACACCACCGCGTTCGGCCTGACGAACCCCGGTCAGGGGCCGCGCGCCGACGCCGCGCGCGCGGCACTCGGGCCGACGGCGACCTCGACCGAGATCCGGCAGTATATCGCGGCCAACTTCCCGGAGACGGTGACCTACAGCCCGAACGGCGATCTGATCATCCCGGGTCTGCCCGGCGACGATCCGCTGATCTTCCAGATCTCGCAGCCGGTGAACAGCGACCAGACGGCGGCGATCCACGGATGGGAGTTCGCGGTCCAGCACAGCTTCTGGGATACCGGCTTCGGCACCATCCTGAACTACACCATCGTCAACGGCGATGCGGTGTACGACAACACCCAGCCGTCCAGCGTCACCCAGTTCGCGCTGACCGGCCTCAGCGACAGCGCCAACGCGGTGCTGTTCTACGACAAGGGCGGGCTGCAGGCGCGCGTCGCGTACAATTGGCGCGACGAGTTCCTGTCCGGTTCGGGGCCGAACCCCTTCTATGTCGAGGCCTATGGCCAGGTCGACGCCAGCGCGAGCTACGACTTCGGCAACGGGCTGGCGGCGTTCGGTGAGGTCATCAACCTCACCGGCGAGGGACGGCGTGGCCACACCCGTTCCGATGCGTACGCGACCTTCGTCCAGCCGGGCGCGGCGCGCTATTCGGCGGGCGTCCGCTTCACCTTCTGATCGGCCGGGAACGACCGATCGCCGCGACGGGCAGGGCATTCTCCACTGGAGGATGTCCTGCCCGACCGGGTAGACGTGGCCGCGTGCCGGCGTTCGCCGCGTCCTTGGAAACAGAGGTTGCTTCATGTCCGATCATGCCGTTCTGACCGCCGAGACGCACCGGACCCTGCGCGTACACGGTACCCGCGGCGCGGCGTTCGGCGATGCGGTGATGTGCTGCGTCACCGTGCCCGACGAGTTCCGCCGGGTGCAGAACGAATATGCCATCCTGTTCCGGCTCAACCACGAACACGACAGCTTCGCCGCGATGGCGCTGTTCGGGTTCGAGAACGGCGAGAATCTGTATCTGGAGGGCGATCGCTGGGACGCCCGCTACCGGCCGCTGGCGATGGAGATCCAGCCCCTCCTGATCGGGCGCCCCGCGCCCGACTCCCCGGAACGCCACGTCCACATCGACATGGCGAGCCCGCGGATCGCCGGCGAAGATGGGATCGCCCTGTTCGACGACCTCGGCCAACCGACGCCCTATCTCCAGCGCGCGACCGAGCAGCTCGGCGCGCTCGATGCCGGCTACCGCGGCTCGGCCGACTTCTTTGCGGCGCTGCGCCGCCACGACCTGCTCGAACCGCTGATCGTCGAGCTTCCGCTCGACGACGGCTCGACCAACCGCCTGGTCGGCTTTCACACCATCAACGAGGAGCGGCTGGAAGGTCTCGACCCGTCCGCGCTGGCGGAACTCCACGCCGAAGGGCATCTGATGCCGGTCTTCATGGCGGTGGCGTCGCTTTCCAACCTCGATGCGCTGATCCGGCGCAAGAACCGGCGCCTGCGGCATGGCTGAGCCCGGCCGCGACATCTTCGGCGCGTTGCCGCGGGTCGCGGAACGGCAGATCGCCGACGCCGGCGAGCTTGATACCGCGCTGCGCGAGGCGAACCGCCCCTTCATCGTCCGCGGCCTCGTGTCGCACTGGCCGCTCGTCGCGGCGGGACGGGAGTCGTCGCGGGCGGCGCGCGCCTATCTGGCGGAGCGGGCGCGGGACATGCCGCTTACCGTCACCGCCGGGCCCCCCGGCTCGGACGGCCGGCTGTTCTACGACGAAGCGATGGGGATGAACTTCCGCACGTTGCGCGCCAAGCTGCCCGAAGTATTCGCGCGTATGGACGCGGGTGAGGGGACGCCCGACGCGCATACCCTCTATCTCGCCTCGCTCGACATGCACCGCTTCTTCTCCGGCTTGGCGGAGGACAACGCGCTCGACTTGAGCGGCCGCAAGACGTTGGACGGCATCTGGATCGGCACGCGCACCCGCGTCGCCGCGCACAACGACTTCCCCGACAACCTCGCCTGCGTGGCGGTGGGACGGCGGCGCTTCACGCTGTTTCCGCCCGACCAGTTCCGCAACCTCTATCTCGGCCCTGTCGACAACACGCCCGCGGGCCGCGCGGTCAGCATGGTCGATTTCCACGATCCGGACTTCGAGCGCTTCCCCCGCTTCCGCGAGGCGCTGGAGCACGCGCAGGTGGCCGAGCTGGAGCCCGGCGACGCGCTGCACATCCCGTCGATGTGGTGGCACCATGTCGAGGGCCTGAGCGCCTTCAACGTGCTGGTGAACTTCTGGTGGCGCGACACGCCGCGCTTCCTGGGCCAGCCGCAGAACGCGCTCAATCTCGCGATGATGGCGATCCGCGACCTGCCGGACGACGAGAAGCGCCACTGGCGCGACCTTTTCGACCATTATGTTTTCCAGAACAGGACCGAAGATGTCGAGCACATCCCCGAGGCGGCACGCGGCGTGCTCGCGCCGATGACCGCCGAGAGCGCCGAGCGCATCCGCGGCTTCCTCCTGCGGCAGCTCAGCCAGTGACGGGGGTCCCCGACACCAAGCGCCTGCGCCGCATCGTCGTCGCTGGCGGCGGCACCGCGGGCTGGATGGCGGCCGCCGCGCTCGCCCGCACGCTCGGTCACGCGATTGAGGTGACGCTGGTCGAATCCGACGCGATCGGCACGGTTGGGGTGGGGGAATCGACCATCCCGCCGCTCGCCACCTACAACCGGCTGCTCGGCATCAAGGAAGCCGAGTTCATGGCCGCGACCCAGGCCACCTTCAAGCTCGGCATCCTGTTCGACGGGTGGAAGGACGGCAGCGACCGCTATTTCCATTCCTTCGGCCTGACGGGCAAGGATCACTGGTCGGCCGGCTTCCAGCATTTCTGGCTGCACGGGCGCGCCAAGGGGCATGCCGAGCCCTATGATGCCTACTGCCTCGAACTCGTCGCCGCGTTGGAGGGCAAGTTCGCGCACCTGCCCGACAACCGCCTCAACTATGCGTACCAGCTCGACGCCACCCGCTACGCGCGCTTCTTGCGGACGATGGCGGAGGCCGACGGCACCCGCCGGATCGAAGGCCGGATCGCCCAGGTCGAACTCGACGGCGAACGCGGCGACATCGCCGCGCTGGTGCTGGAGAGCGGGCAGCGGATCGAGGGCGACCTGTTCCTCGACTGCACCGGGTTTCGTGCGTTGCTAATCGAGCAGACGCTGCACGCCGGCTACGACGACTGGACCCATTGGTTGCCGTGCGATTCCGCGATCGCGGTGCAGACCGAAAGCGTCGGCCCGCCGCTCCCCTATACCCGCGCGATGGCGCACGACGCCGGCTGGCAGTGGCGAATCCCGCTCCAGCACCGCACCGGCAACGGCCTGGTCTATTGCAGCCGGTACCTCGGCCGCGACGCCGCGCTCGACCGGCTGCTCGGCAATCTGGAGGGGGCGACCCGCACCGAGCCCAACCATCTGCGCTTCGTCACCGGCGCGCGGCGCAAGCAGTGGCACCGCAACTGCATCGCGATCGGCCTGTCGAGCGGCTTCCTCGAGCCGCTGGAGGCGACCAGCATCCACCTGATCCAGCGCGCGGTGTTGCGGCTGATCCGGATGCTGCCGCTGGCCCAGGTCAGCGAGTGCGACATCACCGAGTTCAACGACCAGCAACTCACCGACATGGAGCAGATCCGCGACTTCCTGATCCTTCACTACAAGGCGACCGAGCGCCGCGACAGCGCCTTCTGGCGGCAGTGCGCGACGATGGAGATCCCCGACAGCCTCGCCCACAAGATCGACCTGTTCCGCGAGACCGGCCGCGTGTTCCGCAAGAACGAGGAGCTGTTCGCGGAAAACAGCTGGGTCCAGGTGATGATGGGGCAGGGGATCGAGCCGCGTGCCTGGCATCCGATCGCGGAGAAGCTGCCCGATGAGGAACTCGCACGGCTGCTCGGCACCCTGCGCGACAGTGTCGCGCGTACCGTCGCGGGATTGCCGCGCCACGCCGACTATGTCGCGCGCTATTGCGGCGCCGCTGCCGAACAGGCCGCCTGACGCCCGATGGCGCGCCGCCCGCAACGCGTCACCATCAAGCACGTCGCCGCCGATGCCGGGGTGTCGCTGCAGACGGTCAGCCGCGTCATCAACAAGGAGCCCAACGTCCGCGCCGAAATGGTCGAGCGGGTGCAGGCGTCGATCGACCGGCTGGGCTATGTCCCCTCGATCGCGGCGCAGCGCATGGGCGGCTCGCGTTCCTATTTGATCGTCGCGCTCAACGACCGCGCGCGCACCATCGAGGACTGGCGCAAGCGCGAGGGCACCGACTGGGTCGACCAGATGCTGCTGGGCGGGATGCTCACCTGCGCCGAGCACGGCTATCGCATGATCGTCGAGCTGGTCGACACCCACAGCGACCATATCGGGCGCGAGCTGTCCGCCGCGCTTGCCGCCCTCCAGCCCGACGGCGTGATCCTGACCCCGCCGCATTCGCACAACCCGCTCATCACCGGGCTGCTCGCCGAACAGAACATCCCGTTCGCGCGCGTCGGCTCGCTGGCCGACGGGCCGGGCTTCCGCCTCACCATGGACGACGAGCACGCCGCCGTGCTCGCGACCGAGCATCTGCTCGCGCTCGGCCACACCCGCATCGGCTTCATCGCCGGGCCGGGGGACTATGAAGTCAGCGGCTGGCGCATCCGCGGCTGGCGCAGCGCGATGGCGGCTGCGGGGCAGCGCGACGATCTGCTGGCGGAGGGCGACTTCGGCTATGACAGCGGGTTGGTGGCTGCCGAACATCTGCTCGCCCCCCCCGAGCCGCCCACCGCGATCGTCGCCAGCAGCGAGCAGATGGCGATCGCCACCCTCGCGGCGGCGCGCGCGGCGGGGCTGGACGTGCCGCACGATCTGTCGCTGGTGAGTTTCGACGACACACCGATCGTGCGCTTCACCCATCCCCCGCTCACCGCCGTCGTCCAGCCGATCGCCGAGGTGAGCGCGCGCGCGGTGGAACTTCTGATCGCCGCCGAGTCGAGCGGCGAGCGGGGGGGCGCGCCGGTGGTGGTGCCGGCCGGGCTCACGGTGCGCGGGTCGACGGCCAAGCCGCGGCGGTAGCGCGCGCCTCCGCGCCCCTGCCTCTCCCTCTCCCGTTCATCCCGAGTAGCCGTCGAGTAGCTGCGAAGCAGCGTATCGAGACGGCGTATCGAGGGAGGGTGGCGATATCTCGATACGAGCCCTCGATACGCGGCGGCGCCGCACCTCGGTCTTTACTCGATACGAACGAGTGGGGGAGGGAAAGGGGGAGGGCCCCCCGGCCCATCAAAGGTTCAGCAGCGCCGGATCGCCGCCCTGCGCGGTGATGTTCACCGACACCGCGCGCTCGGTCGCGTAGCGTAGCAGCGCGTGGGGGCCGCCCGCCTTGGGGCCGGTGCCCGACAGGCCCTCGCCGCCGAACGGCTGCACGCCGACCACCGCGCCGATGATCGAGCGGTTCACATAGACGTTGCCCGCCGGCACCAGGTCGCGGACCTGCTCGGCGAAGCGTTCGATGCGGCTGTGGATGCCCAGCGTCAGCGCATAGCCGGTGGCGGCGAGCTGACGGCCGATGCTCTCCAGCTCGTCGGCGCGATAGCGGTAGACGTGCAGGATCGGCCCGAACACTTCCTTGGCGAGGAAGTCGGCGCGCGGCACCTCGGCCAGCACCGGGCCGAAGAAGCTGCCGCGCGTTCCCCAAACGCCGGGGTCGAGGCGCTTGAGGATCGTCGCCTCGCGCGCCAGCCGCTCGGCGTGTTGCTCCAGCATCGCCTGCGCCTCGCCGTCGATCACCGGGCCGACATCGGTGCTGGCCTCGGCCGGGTCGCCGATCACCAGCGTGTCGAGCGCGTCGACCAGCGTCGTAATCAGCTCGTCGGCGGACTCTTCCGGCACGAACAGCAGCCGCAGCGCCGAGCAGCGTTGCCCCGCCGAACCCACCGCGGAGACGATCACGTCGTCGACCACCTGTTCCTTTAACGCCGTGGTGTCGACGAACATCGCGTTCAACCCGCCGGTCTCGGCGATGAACGGCAGGATCGGACCCTTGCGGTCGGCGAGCTGGCGGTTGATCGCCCAGGCGGTCTCGGTGCCGCCGGTGAACGCCACGCCGTGCACCAGCGGATGGCCGACCAGCGCCGCGCCGACTGTCGCGCCGTCGCCCGGCACCAGCGCGAGCACGTCCGGGTCGAGCCCGGCGCGGTGGAACAGCCGCACCGCCTCGGCCGCCACCAGCGGGGTCTGCTCGGCGGGCTTGGCGAGCACGGCGTTGCCGGCGGCCAGTGCGGCGGCAATCTGGCCGGTGAAGATCGCCAGCGGGAAGTTCCACGGGCTGATGCACACGAAGGTGCCGCGCCCGCGCAGTTCGAGGTGGTTGGTCTCGCCGACGGGGCCGGTGAGCGGCTGGAGACCGCAGAACTGCTTTTCGGCAAGATGCGCATAGTAGCGGCAGAAGTCGACCGCCTCGCGGACCTCGGCGACGCCGTCGTTGAGCGTCTTGCCCGCCTCGCGCGCCAGCAGCGCGACGAAGCGGTCCATCTCCGCCTCCAACGCGTCGCCCATCGCACGCAGCACGGCCGCACGACCGGCGCCGCCCTTGCGGTCCCATGCCGGCTGCGCGGCGCGGGCGGTACGAGCGGCGCGGTCGATGTCGGCTTCGGTGGCTTCGCTGACCGCGCCGATCAGCTTGCTGCGGTCGACCGGGCTGGTCATCGGCTGCGGTCCGGTGCCGGCGAGCAGCGTGCCGCCGACGATCGGCCCGGCGGCGATGGTGTCGGCTGCGCCCAGTTCGGCGGCATGGCGCGCGGCGGCGCGCTCGCTGTCGCGGCTATAGTCGCGGCCGAGCGGATTGCGCCGCGTTGCGCCATAGAGGTCGCCCGGCACCGGCAGGCGCGGGTGGCGCCCCGGCTGCGCCTGTGCCGCGGCGACCGGATCGCCCACCACCGTCTCGGCCGGAACGCGCTCGTCGAGCAGCGCGTGGACGAAGCTGGTGTTGGCGCCGTTCTCCAGAAGCCGGCGGACCAGATAGGGCAGCAGCTCCTCATGCCCGCCGACGGGCGCATAGGCGCGCAGGGTGAAGCGGTTGCCGGCCGAGCGGTACAGCGCCTCGCCCATGCCGTGCAGCCGCTGGTGCTCGATGCGCACACCGGCGCGGTCGGCCATGCGGCGCACCGCCGCCAGCGTATGGGCATTGTGGGTTGCGAACTGCGGATAGAGGCTGGGCGCGGCGCGGATCAGCTGCTCGGCGCAGACCAGATAGGAGAGGTCGGTCGCCGGCTTGGTGGTGAACACCGGATAGTCGGGCCGGCCGCCGACCTGCGACCGCTTGATCTCGCTGTCCCAATAGGCGCCCTTGACCAGCCGCACCATCAGCCGCCGGCCGCTCGATTGCGCCAGCGCCTCGAGCCCGGCGATCACCGCCCGCCCGCGCTTCTGATACGCCTGAACCACCACGCCCAGCCCGGTCCAGTCGCCCAGCGCTGGCTCGCGCACCAGCTGCTCGACGAGTTTCAGCGACAGCACCAGCCGCTCCGATTCCTCGGCGTCGATCGCGAGATTGAGGTCGTGCCGGGCGGCGATCGTCGCCAGCCGCACCACGCGCGGGTAGAGCTCGTCCCACACCCGCGCTTCCTGCACGGCCTCGTAGCGCGGGCACAGCGCCGACAGCTTGACCGAAACGCCGTGGCCGTCCTCGGGCGAGAGGTCGGCGCCGCGGGCGCGGCCGACCGTCTCAATCGCCTCGGCATAGATGTGCTCGTAGCGCTCGGCATCCTCGGCGGTGCGCGCGCCTTCGCCCAGCATGTCGAACGAGCAGAGATAGCCCTCGCGCTTGGCCCGGGCGAGCGCGCCCTCGATGGTGCGGCCCAGCACGAACTGCTCGCCCATCATCTTGACCGCGGCGCCCACCGCCTGGCGGATCACCGGCTCGCCGACCCGCGCCGCCAGCCGCTTCGCCCAGCCCGACAAGTCGCGCCGCGCCTCTTCGTCCACGTCGATCAGCTTGCCGGTCAGCATCAGCCCCCAGGTCGAGGCGTTGACGAACAGGCTGTCGGAGCCGCCGAGATGGCTTGCCCAGTCGGCCGATCCGATCTTCTCGGCGATCAGCCGGTCGCGCGTCTCGGCGTCCGGCGTGCGCAGCAGCGCCTCGGCCAGGCACATCAGCGCCAGGCCCTCCTTGGTGCCGAGCGAGAATTCCTGCAGGAAGCTTTCGACCACACCCTGCTTGCGGGTGGAGGCGCGCGCCGCCTTCACCAGCGCGACCGCGTCTGCACCGACCGCCGAGCGCTCCTCCAGCGACAGCGGCACCGCGCGCAGCAGCTCGGCGACCGTCTCCTCCTCATCCTGATACTGCAGGGCGTCGAGGTGGTTCCAGTCGAACGAACGAAGCATGAAGGCACTCCGGCAGCGGGTTTTCGGCAAGATCTGTTTCGCCGACTAGGCGAATCCCGACCGATTGTGCTTTGCATTTCGTGGGCGCGGGCCGAAGCCTCGGACCCTAATGGCTGCTTGGGCGAAGGATCTTCAGTGGACGCGATGGACCGAAAGCTGCTGCGCGTGCTGCAGGAGGACGGGCGGATCACCAACCAGGCGCTCGCCGAGCGCTGCGGGCTGTCGCCGGCGGCGTGCTTCGACCGGGTCAAGCGGCTGCGCGCGACCGGCGTCATCACCGGCTACACCGCGCTGCTCGACCCCGGCCAACTCGACCGCGCGCTGATGATCTTCGTCGAGGTGCTGCTCGATCGCACCACCGACGACGCCTTCGCCGCCTTCGCCGAGCACGTCCGCCGCGTGCCCGAGGTGCTGGAATGCCACATGGTCGCCGGCGGGTTCGACTATCTGCTCAAGGTGCGGGTGGCGGACATGGCGGCGTACCGCGCCTTCCTGGGCGACACGCTGGTGGCGATGCCGGGGATTCGCGAGACGCGGACCTACGCAGTGCTGGAGGAGGTGAAGGCGACGACGCGGTTGCCGTTGTAGGAGGCGCGCTGCTTCACAACCCGCGCTCCACCCACCCCCATTCATCCCGAGTAGCCGTAGAGGTGCGGCGCAGCCGCGTATCGAGACGGCGTATCGAGGGAGGGTGGCTGGGAGGTACCTCGATACGAGCCCTCGACATGCCCCTGCGGGGCTGCTCGGTCTCTACTCGGCACGAACGGGTGGGGGGTGAGAGGGGGCCTTACCCCAACAATGCCCGATACAGCGCCGCGTACTTCGCCCCGCTGTTCCGCCACGAGAAATTCGCCGCCATCCCGCGCCCCTGGATCTGCCGCCAGCGGTCCCGATCCCGATACAGCGCCACCGTCCGCGCGATCGCGCCGCGCAGCGCGTCCGGCGTCACGCCGTCGAACTGCACCCCCGTCGCCACCCCGGCGTCGAGCGCGGCGACATTGGCGTCGATCACCGTATCCGCCAGCCCGCCGGTGCGCGCCACCACGGGCACGCAGCCATAGGCGAGGCCGTAGAGCTGGGTCAGCCCGCACGGCTCGAAGCGCGAAGGGATCAGGATCGCGTCTGCGCCGCCCTGCAGCAGGTGCGACAGCGGCTCGTCATAGCCGATTTGCACGCCGATGCGGCCGGGGTGGCGTTCGGCCGCAGCGCGAAACGCCTGTTCCAGCGCGGCGTCGCCCGAGCCGAGCATCGCCAGCCGGCCGCCCATCGCGACCAGCTCGTCGAGCAGCCCCGCGAGCACGTCCATGCCCTTCTGCCAGGTCAGCCGGCTCACCACGGTGAAGATCGGCCCTTCGCCCGACAGGCCGAAGCGTTGCTCGACCGCGCGCGTGTTGGCGCGGCGCGCGTCAAGACTGTCGGCGGTGTAGGGTGCCGCGAGCAGCGGGTCGGTCGCCGGGTTCCACACCGCCGGATCGATGCCGTTGAGGATGCCGGTGACGCGGGCGCCGCGCGACGAAATCAGCCCCTCCAGCCCCATGCCGAACGCCGGCCGGCGGATCTCCCCGGCATAGGTCGGGCTGACGGTGGTGATCGCGTCCGCCGCCCACAGTCCCGCCTTGAGTAGGCCGAGATTGCCGTAATATTCGACGCCCTCGATCCCCCAGGCGTGCGGCGGCAGGCCCAGTTCGCCGAACACGCCGGCGTCGAAGCTCCCCTGGAAGGCGATGTTGTGGATCGTCGCGACGCTCTTCACGCGATGCGGTTCGGGGGCGAAGCGCAGATAGGCGGGTGCCAGCCCGGCCTGCCAGTCATGGGCGTGGAGCAGGTCGAAGGCGCGATCGCCGGCAGCGCCGCGCGCGACCTCGGCGGCGGCGCGGGAGAGCGCGGCGAAACGGCGCCAGTTGTCGGGCCAGTCGCGGCCGCGCGCGTCGGCATAGGGACCGCCGTCGCGCGCGAACAGCCGCGGCGCGTCGAGCACCAGCAGCGGCCGGTCGCCCAGCGTGCCGGCGAGCAACCGCGCCTCCACCCCCAGCAGATCGCCCCAGCGGTGGACGACCCGCGCCTCGCCGACGTGCGCCAGCACCGCGGCATAGCCCGGCAGCAGCGTGGTGGTGGCGACGCCGTGCGGCGCGAGCGCGTCGGGGAGCGCGCCGACCACGTCGGCAAGCCCGCCGGTCTTGACGAGCGGATAGGCTTCGGACGCGACCGACAGCGCGCGGATCATGCCAGCCGGTCGATCATCGGCTGGGTGATGAGGCACACGCCATTGTCGGTGCGGCGGAAGCGGCGGGCGTCGAGCTCCGGATCCTCGCCCACCACCAGCCCGTCGGGAATGCGCACCCCGGCGTCGACCACCACCTTGGTTAGCCGCGCGTTGCGGGCGATGTGGCAGCGCGGGAGGATCACCGCCTGCTCCAGCGTCGCGAAGCTGTGCGCGCGCACGCCGGTGAAGACGAGGCTGTTGTGGATCGACGCGCCCGAGATGATGCAGTCGCCCGAGATCAGCGAGCTGATCGCCTCGCCTCGGCGGCCGTCCTCGTCGTGGACGAACTTGGCCGGGGGCGTCACCTCCGAATAGGTCCAAAGCGGCCAGCTGTGGTCGTAGAGGTCGAGCTTGGGCACCACGTCGGTCAGGTCGATGTTGGCTTCCCAGTAGGCATCCACGGTGCCGACGTCGCGCCAATAGGCCTCGCGCTCCTCGGGCGCGCGGACGCAGGAGTCGGAGAAGCGGTGCGCCACCGCGTTCCCGTGCCGGACCAGATACGGGATGATGTCCTTGCCGAAGTCGCGCGCCGACTGGGGATCGGCGGCGTCGCGGCGCAGCTGCTCGATCAGCAGGCGGGTGTTGAAGACGTAGATGCCCATCGACGCCAGCGCGACGTCCGGGCGGCCCGGCATCGCCGGCGGGTCGGCGGGCTTTTCGACGAAATCGGTGATGCGGTCGTTCGCGTCGACCGCCATCACGCCGAACCCACTCGCCTCCAGCCGCGGTACCTCCATGCACGCGACCGTCACGTCGGCGCCGGAGTCGCAATGCTGGCGGAGCATCAGCTCGTAATCCATCTTGTAGATGTGGTCGCCCGCCAGGATGACCATATACTCGGGCGCGTAGCTCTCGATGATGTCGATGTTCTGGAACACCGCGTCGGCGGTGCCCTCGTACCATTGCGACTCGCTGACTCGCTGCGAGGCGGGGAGGATGTCGAACCCCTCGTTGCGCTCGGCCCGCAGGAAGTTCCACCCGCCCTGCAGGTGGCGGATCAGCGAATGCGCCTTGTACTGGGTGGCGACGCCGATGCGGCGGATGCCCGAGTTGATCGCGTTGGACAGCGCGAAGTCGATGATGCGCGACTTGCCGCCGAAATAGACGGCGGGCTTGGCGCGGACGTCGGTGAGCTCCGCCAGCCGGCTGCCGCGTCCGCCTGCGAGCACATAGGCCATGGCATCGCGTGCCAATGGCTGCCCGCGCCTCTCGATCATCGGTCCTCTCCCGTCGTTCCGTTATGGTTGCTTAACGATTAAGATGTCGTTCGGGTTCGTTCAGGCGACGCGCCAGATCTCGCGGGCATAGTCGCGGATCGTCCGGTCGGACGAGAACCACCCCATGTTGGCGACGTTGCGGATCGCCGCCGCCTGCCAGCCGGCGGGGTCGCGCCAGCGCCGGTCCACCTCGCGCTGCGCGGCGGCGTAGCTGTCGAAGTCCGCGGCCAGGAAGAAGCGGTCGTGGTCGTAGAGCTCGCCGACCAGCCCGGCATAGCGGCCGGGATCGTCGGGCGAGAACACGCCGCCGGCGATCGCCGACAGCGCCTGCGACAGCGCGGGGCTGGCATCGATCGCCTCGCGCGGGCGATAGTCGCGGCTGCGCTCGGCCACCTGCTCGGCCGTGAGCCCGAAGATGACGATGTTGTCGTCGCCCACCCGGTCCTTGATCTCGACGTTGGCGCCGTCGAGCGTGCCGATGGTGAGCGCACCGTTGAGCGCCAGCTTCATGTTGCCGGTGCCGGACGCTTCCATGCCCGCCGTGGAGATCTGCTCCGACAGGTCGGCCGCCGGCATGATGCGCTCGGCGAGCGACACGTTGTAGTTGGGCAGGAAGGCCACCTTCAGCAGCCCGCCGACCGCCGGGTCGGCGTTGATCCGCCGCGCAATGTCGTTGGCCAGCTTGATGATCAGCTTGGCGTTCCAGTAGCTCGGCGCCGCCTTGCCGGCGAACAGCTTGACCCGCGGCACCCAGTCGCGCTCGGGATGGCTGCGGATCTGGTCGTAGAGCGCGACCGTCTCGATCAGGTTGAGCAGTTGGCGCTTGTATTCGTGGATGCGCTTCACCTGCACGTCGAACAGCGCGTCGGGGTCGAGCGACAGGCCCATTTCGACGTGGATATGCTCGGCGAGCGCGACCTTGTTGGCGCGCTTCACCTGGCCGAAGCGGTCGCGGAAGCCCGCGTCCTCCGCAAAGGGTGCGAGCGCCGCGAGCTTGCCGGCATCGTCCTTGAACGCCGGGCCGATCGCATCGGCGATCAGCGCGGTCAGCCCGGGATTGCACTCGTGCAGCCAGCGGCGCGGGGTGATGCCGTTGGTCTTGTTGTTGATCCGCTCCGGGTAGAGGCGGTGGAGATCGGCGAATACCGTCTTCTTCATCAGCTCGGTGTGGAGGGCGGCGACGCCGTTGATGCTGTGGGCGCCGGCGAAGGCGAGATTGGCCATCCGCACCCGCCGCTCGCTGCCCTCGTCGATCAGGCTGATCGCCGCGATCGCGCGATCGTCGATCCCCGGCGTCTCGCGCGCTTCCTTCAGCAGCTTGGCGTTGATCGCATAGACCAGCTGCATGTGGCGCGGCAGCAGCCGTTCGAACAGCGGCAGCGGCCAGCTCTCCAGCGCCTCGGGCAGCAGCGTGTGATTGGTGTAGCCGAAGGTCGCGCGCGCGATGTCCCACGCCTCGTCGAACGCGACGTCGTGATGGTCGACCAGCAGCCGCATCAGCTCCGCCACCGCCACCGCCGGGTGGGTGTCGTTGAGCTGGATCGCCGCCTTTTCCGGCAGGGTGGTGATGTCGCCGACATATTGCATGTGGCGGCGCACGATGTCCTGGATCGAGGCGGAGGAGAAGAAATACTCCTGGCGCAGCCGCAACTCCTGGCCGGCCGGCGTCGAATCCGCCGGATAGAGCACCCGCACCAGCGTCTCGGCCGCGAGCTGGCCCGCGAGCGCGCCCTGGTGGTCGCCGGCGTTGAACCGGTCGAGCCGGATCGGGTCGAGCGCGCGCGCGGTCCACAGCCGCAGCGTATTCACCCGCCGCCCGCGCCAGCCGACCACCGGCGTGTCGACCGCCATCGCTTCCAGCCCCTCGGCCGGCTTCCAGTGGACGCGGCCCGCGTCGTTGCCGACCACCTCGCCGCCGAAGCCGACGAAATAGGCGCTCTCGCGCCGCTCGAACTCCCAGGGATTGCCGTGGGCGAGCCAGGTCTCGGGCAGCTCGACCTGCCAGCCCTCGTCGATGCGCTGGCGGAACATGCCGTTCACATAGCGGATGCCATAGCCATAGGCGGGGAGGTCGAGGCTCGCGAGGCTTTCCATGAAGCAGGCGGCGAGCCGGCCGAGCCCACCGTTGCCGAGTGCGGCATCCGGCTCGATTTCCTCGATCGCGGCGAGGTCGACGCCGACTTCCTCCAGCGCGTCGCGCACCTCGGCATCGCAGCCCAAGTTGGCGAGCGCGTCGCGCAGCAGCCGGCCGATCAGGAACTCCAGGCTGAGATAATAGACCCGCTTCGCGCCCGAGGCATGGGCCGTGCGCGTCGATTCCATCCAGCGATCGATGATCGTGTTGCGCAGCGTCAGGATGGTCGCTGCCAGCCAGTCGTGCGGGTGGGCGGCGCGTTCGTCCTTGCCGATGCGGTGCTTGAGGGTGTCGACGATCTGCGCGGCAAGCGGGGAAAGGGTCATGGGTGCGCCGTAGGAGAGGACGGGGACCCGATCTCTATCGCGCAATCGCCCGCTGTCATTGCGGAAAGATGCGGATCGCGATCGGCTCGTCGCACAGCAGCGTCGCGATTTGGGTCTCCGCACCGTCGGGCGCGCCCTCCAGCGCGGTGTCGCCCCACCAGTCGCGGGACGGCGCCGGCCGGTCGGTGCCGGCCGTGGCGGCGGCGGTCCGCAGCGCCACCACCGCGAGCAGCGTGGTGTCGCCGCGGGTGCGGGTGAAGGCGAGGACGTGCTCGGCCCGCGCGCCCCGCACCGCCAGCGCGCGATAGTCGCCGGCCGCGAACAGCGTCGGATGCGTACGGCGCAGCTCGAGCAGCCGGGCGAGCAGCGCCAGCTTCTCGCCGCCCGGCGCGGGGTCGGCAAGCAGCCGCTCGCGCAGGGCATAGTCGACGGGGCGGCGGTTGTCGGGATCGACGAGGCTGAAGTCGGGCAGTTCGGTGCCCTGATAGCAGTCGGGCACGCCCGGCACGGTGTAGCGCAGCGCCACCTGCGCGAGCGAATTGGCGCGCGCCGGCGCGTCGGTGGTTGCGAGGAAGCCGGCGAGGTCGGCGAGGAAGCTCGCGGACTTGGCGGGATCGAGCAGCGCGCGCACCAGCGCCTCGGCCGCGCCTTCGTAGGTCGCGTTGGGGGCTTCCCAGGACGAGCGCAGCTTGGCCTCGCGCAGCGCCTTTTGCTGCCAGGCGACGACGCGCTCGGCGAAGGCGGACAGGCCCGCGGTGTCGTCGGCTGCCAGCCCGTCGGGCCAGGCACCGAACAGCGTCTGGAACAGCATGTAGACGTCGCCCGGATCGACCCCCTCGGCATGCGGGGCGGCCATCGCGTGCCAGCGCAGCACCGTCTCGCGCCACAAGTCGGGCAGCTCGCTCAGCACCGCCAGCCGCGCGCGCACGTCCTCGCCGCGCTTGTGGTCGTGGGTGGCGGTGGCGAGCATGCCGGCGGGGAAGCGCTCGGCGCGCCCTTCCGCATCGGCGTGAAACTCGGCGATGGTGGCGGCGAAGCGCGTCGCGTCGAAGCCGACGTCGTTGCGCGAGAGCAGCCGGCCATAGCGGTAGAAGGCGGTGTCCTCGACGGCCTTGGCTGCGATCGGGGCGGAGAGCTGCTGGAAGCGGCGCACCGCGTCTGCCGCCAGCTCTGCGCCGCCCGGTCCGGTGCCGGCGAGCCAGTCGAGCACGCGGTCGACCACCGCTTCCTCGCCCGGCGGCACATGGGCGGCGACGCGGCTGCGCGCGATCTCGCGGATTTCGGCATCGCTTTCCGGCGCAGCATCGCCGGTGCCGTAGGTGCGATAGACGGGGAACACCCACAGCAGCCGCTCGATCGCACGGCGCAGCATGCCGCCGGTCACGCCGGCGGTCTCGGGCGTGGAGGCGGCAAGCGCCCGGAACGCCTCGACGCAGCGCGTCAGCTGGCCTTCGAACGCCCAGGCGAGCATGTGGCGGCGCGCCTCCAGCTCCTCGGCCTCGAAATCCGCCGGGCGCCCGCTGATCTCTTCCCACAGCCGGTCAAGCGGCGCTTCGCCCTCGGGCGCGTGGAGCAGGGCTGCGACTTCCTCCATGAAGTCGTAGCCGCTGGTGCCGTCGACGCCCCAGTCGCCCGACAGCGGCTCGCCCGCGCCCAGGATCTTCTCGATCACGAAATAGGCCGGGCCCGGCGGCGCGTCGGCTGGCCGCTCGCAGGCGTCGAGCCGTTCGCGCAGGAGGCGACAATAGCCGGCAGGGTCGGTCAGGCCGTCGACATGGTCGACGCGGACGCCGTCGATCAGCCCCTCGGCATAGAGGCGCAAGGGGAGCGTGTGGGTCGCCTCGAACACCTCCGGTTCCTCGGCGCGCAGGCCGGCGAGTTCGCTTACCGTGAAGAAGCGGCGCCAGTTGAGGTCGTCGTTGGCAGTTCGCCACGAGGCCAGGCGATAGTGCTGGCGTTCCAGCACCGCGCGGATTTCGGCGGCGTCGCTGGTGGCGCCGCCGGCCTGGTCCTCGTCGCGCAACGGGAAGCGGTGCTCGCCGTAGGCGCACACGAAGCGCTTGCCGTCCTCCTCGACGATCGCCAGCGCTCCTTGGTCGAGCGCTTCGGGGAGCGGAGAGCCGAGCACCGGCAGCAGCACCGGCTCGCGCCAATCGATGTCGAAGAAGCGCGCGTAGGCGCTGTGCTGGCCACGGGCGAGCACGTCCATCCACCAGCCGTTCTCGCCGCCGACGACGCCCATGTGGTTGGGGACGATGTCGATGATGACGCCCATGCCGCGGGCGCGCAGCGCCGCCACGAGCGTACGAAACGCCTCCTCGCCGCCTAGCTCGGGGTTGATCCGGGTCGGGTCGACCACGTCGTAACCGTGCGTCGAGCCGCTGCGCGCGGTCGTGATCGGCGAGGCGTAGACGTGGCTCACCCCCAGCCGTTCGAGATACGGCACCAGCGCCTCGGCATCGGCGAAGGTGAAGTCGCGGTGGAACTGGAAGCGATAGGTGGCGCGGGGGGTCATCCGTTCCTCACGGTGTTGATGCGGGCGACGCGCCGGGCGACCTCGGGTCGGGCAAGCAGGTCGGGGGTGGGCGCCGGCATGCGGCGGCGCCAGTTGGGGTGCTCGTCGATGGTGCCGGGCAGGTTGGGCTGTTCCTCGGCACCGATCAGGTCCTCGATCGGCAGGATCGCGAGTTCGCAGGGCGTGCTAGCGACGAAATCGAGTGCCGCATCGACAGCGGGGACGGGGTCGTCGGCGGCCGGCTCAGGCGCTTGCGCGGCGCCTGCCTCCGTGAGCGCCTGCCACAGCAGCGTGCGTTCCTCGCCGCGGGTCGCGCGCTCGTCCGCCTCGACGGCGTCCTCGCGGGTGCGGCCGAGCCGCCAGTTCCAGTCAAGGTCGCGCTCGGCCCACCAGCCGGCGACGGTGGCGAGATCGTGCGTGCCGGTCATCGCGGCGGCTTCGGGCGACCAATTCTCGGCGGGAATGAACCCGTCCTCGTCGCGCTCGAACGGCAGCACGCGCATGCCGAGCATGCCGCGCTCGTCCATCTTGGGCCGGAAGCCCTCAGGCACCGTGCCCAGATCCTCGCCGATCACCACGGCGCTGGCGCGATGCGATTCGATCGCCAGCACGCGCAGCATGTCGTCGAGCGGCATCGTGAGATAGGCGCCGTCGCGCGGTGACGCACCCTCGGGCACCACCCACAGCCGCCGCAGCCCCAGCGCATGGTCGATGCGGATGCCGCCGGCATGGTCGAGCGCCGCGCGCAGCGTCGCGATGTACGGCTCGAAGCCGGTGCGCTGGAGCGCGCGCGGGGAAAAGCCGGTGATGCCCCAGCTCTGTCCCTCCGGCCCGAGCAGGTCGGGCGGGGCGCCGAGCGACAGTCCGGTGAGCAGGTCGTCGCGCCGGCTCCACGCATGGCTGCCGCCGCCGTCCATGCCCACCGCCAGGTCGGCGATCAGCCCCAGCGCCATGCCGCCATCGGTCGCGGCGCGCTGCGCGGTGTCGAGGCTGCGCTTCGCCAGCCACTGGCAGAACAGGTAGAAGTCGACTTCTTGCCGGTGTTCGGCTGCGAAGCGCGCGACCGCCTCGCCGGCCGGATCGTGGAACGCGGCGGGCCAGCCCTGCCAGCCAGTGGCGCCGCTCTCGCCGAAGAAATGCGCGTGCAGCGCGTCGAAGCGCGCGTGGCGCAGCAGTTCGTCGCCGCCCTCGGCGGCATAGGCGGCGACCTCGGCCCGCACCGCGTCGCTCCGCGCGGCAAAGGCGGCGCGCAACTGGCGCAGCCGGGCGGGGATCGCGGCGTTCCAGTCGATCAGGTCAGGGGACGCGGCCTCATCGACGGGATGCCCGGCAAGCGCGGGATCGGCGTAGAGGATGTTGAGAAACAGCCGACTCGACGGCGCATAGGGGCTGTAGCGGCTGGGATCGGCCGGGAAGAGCGCGTGCACCGGGCTGATCGCCAGCGCGTCGGCACCGGCGGCGGCGAAGCTGCGCGCGGTCTCGCCTAAGCTACCGAAGTCGCCGAACGCACGGGGGGTGGTGTCGCGCAGGCCAGCGATCTGCACCGCCGGTCCCCACAGCCGCTTGCCGCCCGCGGCATCGGCGACGCCGAAGCAGCGGCGGGGCGCAATCGCGAGGCGGAGGACGCGATCGCCCTGCACCAGCCGATGATAGCCCGGCACGTCGATCGCGGGCAGGCGCCGCCCGTCGATCCGCAGCGACCGGCGGCTGCCGTCCTCCAGCTCCAGCTCGGCCGCACCCGCGGCGAGGCAGCCGGCGGGCAGCGGCACCGGCGTGCCGACGTCGGCGGAGACGAAGCTGCACGCGGTCGCTTGGTCCTGCAGTCGGCGGCGGCTCTCGGAGATCGCGCTCGCGCTGTCGGCGGGCAGGTCGAGCGCGGCGAGCACCTTCACCAGCGCCGCATCGGCGACTTGCTGCGGCTCGCCGGCGTAATCCTCCCAGTCGATCTGCAGCCCGGCGTCGGTGGCGAGGGCGTGGAGCGGGCTCATACCTCCATCCAGACGGCGACGCTCGGCCCGGCGCCCGGCTCGCCGCGCGCGAACAGCGGCTCGGCGAGGTTCGGGAAGGCAACCGCCGCGTCGCCCAGGTTGAGCGCGATCGTCAGCGTCGCATCGTCGCCCATCCGCCAGCGCGCAACCACCGCCGCGTCGCCGATCGCCTCGGCACCTAGGCTCTGCGCGCCCTTCAGCCGCGGTACGATGTGCGCGTGGCGCAGGGCGAGCAGCTCGGCATAGAGCGCGCGGCACTCGGCCGCGGCCGGGCCGGGCTCGGGACGCGACTGGTCGAAGGTGCTGCGCGCGTTGGGATCGGGGATCCGCGCGCGCGCCTCCGGATCGGCAAACGCCGCGAACTTCGCGAACTCCTTGCGCCGCCCCTCGCGCACCGCGTCGGCGAGTTCGTCGTGGAAGTCGGTGAAGAACAGGAACGGCGCCTCGCTGCCCTCGCTGTCGCCCATGAACAGCAGCGGGATCTGCGGGCCGAGCAGCAGCAGCGCGGTCGCCGCGCGCAGCTTGTCCGGGTCGGCGAGCAGCGTCAGCCGCTCGCCCATCGCGCGGTTGCCGATCTGGTCGTGGTTCTGGAGGAACGAGACGAACGCGCTCGGCGGCAGGTGGTCGCTGGGCATGCCGCGCGGCTTGCCGTCGTGGTTGGGCGAGCCCTGGCCCTGGTAGATGAAGCCCTCGGCCAGGCAGCGCGCGAGCCGCTCGGCCGGCTGCTCGGCGAAATCGGCGTAATAGGCGCTGGTCTCGCCGGTCAGCAGCACGTGCAGCACGTTGTGGAAGTCGTCGTTCCACTGCGCGTCGTAGCGGCCGGGAGAGAGCCGGTCGGCGTCGTTGCTTTCGTTCTCCAGCACCAGATGGACGTGCCGGTTGGGGCCGACGCTTTCGCGCAGCTCGGCCGCCATCGCGTCGAGGAAACCGGGGTTGCCGATCGCATGGACCGCGTCGAAGCGCAGCCCGTCGATGCGATACTCCTCCAGCCACATGCGCGCATTGTCGACAAAGAAGCGGTGCACCGGCTCGGCATCGACCGCCACCGCGCCGCCCCAAGGGGTGTGCACGTCGGTGTGGAAGAAGCCGCCGGCATAGGCGCCCAGGTAATTTCCGTCGGGTCCGAAGTGGTTGTAGACCACGTCCAGGAACACCATCAGCCCCAGCCCATGGGCGCGGTCGACCAGCGCCTTCAGGTCTTCCGGGCTGCCATAGGCTTCGGCCGGGGCATAGGGGAGCACCCCGTCATAGCCCCAGTTGCGGGTGCCGCCGAATGCGTTGACCGGCATCAGCTCGATCGCGGTAACGCCCAGCTCGGCGAGCGCCGGCAGCCGTTCGGCAACCCCGGCAAAGCCGCCGAGCACGCCGGCATGGACCTCCTCGATCACCGCCTCTTCCCACGGCCGTCCGCGCCACTCGGGCGTGGTCCAGCGATAGGCTTGCGGGTCGACCACCACGCTCCAGCCGTGGACGCCGCCCGCCTGCGCGCGCGACGCGGGATCGGGCACCGCCAGGTCGGCGTCGAGCCGGAAACGATAGCGAGCGCCAGCACCCACCGGCGCTTCGGCAGCAAACCAGCCGTCGTCGGCACGCATCATCGCGACCGCGTCGCCGCCGTCGATCTCCAGCGTCACCGCGTCGCGATCGGGCGTCCACAGGCGAAAGCGGGTGCGGTCGGCGGCGACCGGCGTGGCGCCCCAGGCGCTCACGCGGGCTGCTCTTCCGGCGCGGGCTCGGTCTCCGGTTCGGCGATGTCGGCGATCCAGCGGATCAGCGCCGCACCCTGCGGGGCGACCTCATAGGAATTGCCGACCTCGAATGCGGTCTCGCCGGGCTTGGCGCTGTCGACCAGCACGGTGCGGGGCACGTCGGGGGCGGGCAGGTGGAAGGTGATCGCGTCGCCCGATGCGTTGAGCAGCAGCGTCATCGCCTCGATCCGGCCGTCCTCGATCACGCGCGCGCGGCGCATCACCAGCGCGCGGCCTTCGGGGTTGTTCCAATCCTCCGAGCTCAGCGGCTGGCCGCGCTCGTCCCACCATTCCAGGTCGTTGATCTCGGTGCCCGGCAGCTTGTCGGCATAGAGGAAGCTCTGCGGCCGCAGCAGCTCGTGCTCGTGGCGCAGCGCGATCAGCCGTGCGGTGAAGTCGAACAGCGCCTTGCCTTCGGGCGTGTCGCGCTTGCTCCAGTCGACCCAGCCGATCGGGTTGTCCTGGCAATAGGCGTTGTTGTTGCCGCCCTGGCTGCGCCCGAACTCGTCGCCCGCCAGCAGCAGCGGCGTGCCGAGCGAGGTGAACAGCGTGGTGAGCATCGAACGCATCACCCGCTGGCGCGCGTCGTTGATCGCTTCGTTGTCGGTCGGACCCTCGACGCCCCAGTTGCGCGAGTAGTTCTCGCTGTGGCCGTCGCGATTGTCCTCGCCGTTCGCCTCGTTGTGGCGCTGTTCGTAGGCGACGGTATCGGCGAGCGTGAAGCCGTCGTGCACCGCCAGCGCGTTGACGCTCGCCCAGGGGCGCCGCGCGCGGCGGTCGAACAGGTCGCTTGATCCCGACATGCGCGCGGCCAGCTCGCCGCGCATCGACGAGTCGCCGCGCCAGTATTTGCGCACGCCGTCGCGGTACTTGTCGTTCCACTCGGCGAAACCGGGCGGGAAGTTGCCGAGCTGGTAGCCGCCGGGGCCGATGTCCCAGGGTTCGGTCGACAGCTTCAGACGACCCAGGATGGGGTCCTGGCGGATCACGTCGAAGAAGGCCGCGCCGGGGTTGAAGCCATGCTCCTCGCGGCCGAGCGTCAGCCCCAGGTCGAAGCGGAAGCCGTCGATCCCGAACGACGTCGCCCAATAGCGCAAGCTGTCCGCCACCATCTGGATGACGCGCGCCTTTTCCAGGTTGAGCGTGTTGCCCGTGCCGGTGTCGTTGATCGCATAGCGCGGATTGTCGCGGACGTGGCGGTAGTAGGTCGCGTTGTCGAGGCCGCGCCACGACATCGTCGGGCCGCGTTCGGAGCCTTCGCAGGTGTGGTTGTAGACCACGTCCATGATGACCTCGAGCCCGGCGGCGTGCAGGCGGCGCACCGCCAGGCGCAGCTCGTTGTGACTGTTGCCGGCGAAGAACTGCTGCTCGGGCGCGAAATAGCTGAGGGTGTTGTACCCCCAATAGTTGCGCAGACCCTTTTCCTGCAGGAAGCGGTCCTGCACGAACGCGTGGATCGGCATGAGCTCGATCGCGGTCACGCCCAGCCGCTTGAGGTGGTCGATCACCCGCGGGTGGCTGAGCGCCGCAAAGGTGCCGCGCTCGGGCGGGGAAACTTCCTCGAACAACTTGGTGAGACCCTTGGCGTGCGCCTCGTAGATCACCGTGTCCGACCAGGGGGTGTTCGGGCGGGTGTCGCCCGACCAGTCGAAATGCGTGTCGACGACCACGCCCTTGGGCATGGCGGGCGCGCTGTCGCGACGGTCGAAGCTCAGATCCTCACGGCGCGAGCGCACCTGATAGCCGTGCAGCGCGTCGGTCCAACGGACCTCGCCGTGCAGCTGCTTGGCGTAGGGGTCGAGCAGCAGCTTGTTCGGGTTGAAGCGGTGGCCTTCCTCGGGCGCATAGCGGCCATAGGCGCGGTAGCCGTAGAGGAGGCCCGGCCGCGCGTCGGGCAGGTAGCCGTGCCAGACCTCGTCGGTCCATTCGGTCAGTTCATAGCGCTTGATCTCGCGCCGGCCGGTCGGCTCGAAGATGCACAGCTCGATCTTCTCGGCGTTGGCGGAAAACACGGCGAAATTGACGCCCAGGCCGTCGAAGGTGGCGCCGAGCGGATAGGGCGAACCGGCTTCGAGCCGGTCGGGCAGATTGTTCAACGAGGACCCCCTTCGTACCGAAGCACCACCGCCGCAAGCGGGGGCAGCACGACGTCCGCGCTGGCCGGCTGGCCGTGGTGCGACGACGTCGAAGCGGTAATCGCTCCACCATTGCCGATGTTCCCGCCGCCGTAGATTTCCGCGTCGCTGTTCAGCACTTCGCGCCACTGGCCGGCACGCGGCAGGCCGACGCGATAGCCGTGGCGCGGCTCCGGCGACATGTTGACCAGCACCACGCAGGGGGCGGCGCGGCCCTCGCCGTAGCGGGCGTAGACGAACACGCTGTTCTCGGCATCGTCGCCAACGATCCAGTCGAACCCGGCCGGATCGGCATCGCGGGCATGGAGCGCGGGCTCGGCCGCGTAGAGCGTGTTGAGGTCGCGCACCAGCCGCTGGATCGCGGCATGATCGGGCCGGTCGAGCAGCTCCCACGGCAGCTGCGCGTCGTGGTTCCACTCGGTGTCCTGAGCAAGCTCGCCACCCATGAACAGCAGCTTCTTGCCCGGATGCGTCCACATGAAGCCGAAGTACGCCCGCAGCGTCGCCAGCTGGCGCCAGCGGTCGCCCGGCATCTTGCCGAGCAGCGAACCCTTGCCGTGGACCACCTCGTCATGGCTGAGCGGCAGCACGAACTTTTCGGAAAAGGCGTAGACCAGCCCGAAGGTCAGCTCGCCGTGGTGCCAGCGGCGGTACATGGGGTCGCGTTCGACATACTGGAGCGTGTCGTGCATCCAGCCCATGTTCCACTTGTAGGTGAAGCCGAGGCCCCCCTGGTGGACGGGGGCGGTGACGCCGGGCCAGGCGGTCGACTCCTCGGCCAGCGTGATCGCGCCGGGGCAGCGTTCGGCGACCAGCGCGTTCATGCGCTTGAGGAACTCGACCGATTCGAGGTTCTCGCGCCCGCCGTGGATGTTGGGCACCCATTCGCCGGCGTTGCGGCTGTAGTCGCGGTAGAGCATCGACGCGACCGCATCGACGCGCAGCCCGTCGATGTGGAAGGTCTCCAGCCACCACAGTGCCGAGGCGAGCAGGAACCCCGCCACCTCGCGCCGACCGAGGTTGTAGATCAGCGTGTTCCAGTCCTGGTGGAATCCCTCGCGCGGGTCGGCATGCTCGTAGAGGTGCGTGCCGTCGAACTGGGCCAGGCCGTGCGCGTCGGTCGGGAAGTGCGCGGGCACCCAGTCCAGGATCACGCCAATGCCGGCGCGGTGGCAGGCGTCGACGAAGCCGGCGAACTCCTCCGGCGAGCCGAAGCGTGCCGAGGGCGCGAACTGCGACAGCGGCTGGTATCCCCAGGAGCCGCCGAACGGATGCTCCATGATCGGCAGCAGCTCGACATGGGTGAAGCCCATGTCGGCGACGTACGGGATCAGCCGCTCGCTCAAGCCCTGCCAATCGAGCGTGCCCTGCGCATCGCCGTCGGGGCGCAGCCACGACCCGGCATGCACTTCGTAGATCGACAGCGGTGCGTCGGGGGCCTGGCGCTTGCCGCGCTCGGCCATCCAGTCGGCATCGTGCCAGCGATAGTCGGCAGTCGCCGCGACGATCGATCCGGTCGCGGGCGGCGCCTCGGTCCGGCGGGCGAGCGGGTCGGCCTTCTGCACGACCTGTCCGTCGGCGCCGAGAATCTCGAACTTGTAATGCGCGCCCGCGCCGATGCGCGGCACGAACAGCTCCCACACACCGGCGCCGTGATGGCGGCGCATCGGGTTGCGGCGGCCGTCCCAGCCGTTGAAGTCGCCGATCACCGACACCCGGCGCGCGTTGGGCGCCCATAGCGCGAACACGACGCCCTCGACCCCCTCGACGACGCGCGGCTGCGCGCCGAACACGCGCGCGAGGTCCCAGTGGCGCCCTTCGTTGAACAGGTGGAGGTCGAGGTCGCCGAGCACCGGGCCGAAGCCATAGGCATCCTCGGTCTCCTGCACCCAGCCGCCCGGCCAGCGGATCGCGAGAGCATAGGGCACGTCCTCGGCGAGCGTGCCGGTCCACAGCCCGTCGTCTTGGGTCAGCTCGCCGAGCGGGCGGCGGTCGTCGCGCGCGACCAGCGCCACGGCTTCGGCGCCCGGCTGGTAGCTGCGGACGGTGCGGCCTCCCTCCGTATCGTGCACGCCGAGCAGCGCGAAGGGATCGTCGAGTGTTCCGGCGCGCAGCGCGCCTGCGAGTGCGGCGGCGTCGATCATGCGAGTTCCTCGTTGCGCAGGCGGGCGGCGGCGCGGGCAAGTCCCAGCGCCGGCACGGCCAGCCAGTCAGGCCGGTTGGCGGCCTCGTACGCGACCTCATAGGCCGCCTTTTCGAGCAGGAAGAGGTCGAGCAGCGGATCGCCCGCCTCCGCCATCGGAGCCCCGCCGGCCTCGGCCGTCGCCTCGGCATAGCCGGCGAGGAACGCCTCGGCGGCGAGATTGCCGAACGCGGCATAGCGTTCGCCGGCACGCGCCTCGTCGCGCTCGCCGGTGGCGGGCAGATTGCGCTCGGCGACCGCGGCGGCATAGTCGAACGAGCGCAGCACGCCCGCGACGTCGCGCAGCGCCAGGTCCTTGGCGCGGCGCTCGGCGAGCGGCTTCGCGGGCTCGCCCTCGAAGTCGATCAGCATCACGTCGCTGCCGGTCACCAGCACCTGGCCCAGGTGGAGATCGCCGTGAATGCGGGTGCGGGCACGCCCCTCGGCGGTGCGGGCGACCGCGCCGACCCGCTCCATCAGCGCCGCGCGCTGGTCGAGCAGCGTCGCGACCGCCGTATCCGCTTCCTCGCTGTCGAGCGACAGGCCCTCCAGCATCAGCAGCGCGCGGTCGAGCTGCCCCGCCACGCGTGCGCCGAGCCGGTCGGCGTCCGCCGCGGACATCGGCTCGGGCGCGAAGGCCGCGTCGTCGCTGTCCTGCGCCAGCACCGCGTGCATCTCCCCCAACCGCCGGCCGAAGTTCGACGCGAAGTTGCGGTAGTTGGAGAAGCTCGCATTCTCGTCGGTGGCGAGGCGTTCGAGCACGCCCAGCGTCCACTGCCAGCCGTCGCCCTGATTGTAGACGAACGCCTGCGCCAGCATCAGCAGCGTCTCGCGATCGTCCTCTACCCGCTTCACCGTGCCGAGCATCGGCGGCACGTTGGCGAAGCCGTGCTCGGTCAGGTAGCGCACCATCTCGACATCCGGATGGATGCCCGGCGCGACCTTGCGCAGCAGCTTGAGCACTGCGCGCTGGCCCAGCACCAGCGTCGAGTTCGACTGTTCGGCCGCCAGCCATTCGGGCTCGGCATCCGGCTCCAGATCGAAGCCGTCGAAGCCAGTGAAGCGCAGGTCGCCGCCGTCCTCCAGCGGGACGGTCGTGCCGTCGCGGAACGCCTGCACCACCGACCGGCCGAAACCTTCGAGTGCGAAGCCGTCGGTCAGCAGGCCGACGGTGCGGCCGCGCCGGACGCGGGCGAGCGCCAGGTTGGAAGCGAACGGCCCGACGCTTTCGCCTTCCCAGGCGATGCCCAGCGGCAGCGTGTAGAGGGCGGTGCCGCTGTCGGTCGCGACCTCGACCTCGCTGAGCAGCAGGTCGTCGGCATGGGGCAGCGGCGTCGCGCGGACCAGCCGCACGCCGTCGATCGCCTCGTCCTTGGCGCCGAACCAGCGGCGATGCGGCACATAGGCGGGCAGCACATCCTTTTCGAGCACGCCGCGGTTGGCGCCCAGCGCCACGTCCGCGAGCGCGGGGCGCAGCACGAAGGTGTAGCGCTCGACCTCGCTCGCCGGAGCACCACTCGCCCAGCTCGGCGCCTCCTCGTCGGAGGCGAGGCGGAACCACAGGAAGCCATAGGGCGGCAGCGTCAGCAGATAGGGAAGCTGGCCGACCTTGGGGAAGGGGGTGCTGCCGAGCAGTTCGACCGGCGTGCGCCCCTCGAACTCGTGCAGGTCGAGCTCCACCGCCTGTGCGGTGCGGCCGAGGTTGGCGACGCACAGGATGGTGTCGCCCTCATGCTCGCGCAGATAGGCCAGCACCTTGCGGTTGGCGGGGCGCAGGAAGCGCTGGCTGCCGCGGCCGAACGCCTGATACTGGCCGCGCACCGCCAGCATCCGCTTGAGCCAGTTGAGCAGCGAGTGGCGGTCGCGCTCCTGCGCCTCCACGTTCACCGCCTGGTATCCGTAGAGCGGGTCCATGATCGCCGGCAGCGCCAGGCTGGGCGGATCGGCGCGGGAGAAGCCGCCGTTGCGGTCGGGCGACCATTGCATCGGCGTGCGCACGCCGTCGCGGTCGCCCAGGAAGATGTTGTCGCCCATGCCGATCTCGTCGCCGTAATAGAGCACGGGGGTGCCCGGCATGGTCAGCAGCAGCGCGTTCATCAGCTCGACGCGGCGCCGGTCGCGCTCCATCAGCGGCGCGAGCCGGCGACGGATGCCCAGGTTGATGCGCGCGCGCCGATCGGCGGCATAGGTGTTCCACAGGTAATCGCGCTCGGCATCGGTCACCATTTCGAGCGTCAGCTCGTCATGGTTGCGCAGGAAGATCGCCCATTGGCAGTTCTCGGGGATCTCCGGCGTCTGCCGCATGATGTCGGTGATCGGGAAGCGATCCTCCTGCGCCACCGCCATGTACATGCGCGGCATCAGCGGGAAGTGGAACGCCATGTGGCATTCGTCGCCCTGCTCGCCGAAGTACTGCTGGGTGTCCTCCGGCCACATGTTCGCCTCGGCGAGCAGCATCCGGTCGGGATAGTGCGCGTCGAGGTCGGCGCGGATCTTCTTCAGGACGTCGTGGGTCTCGGACAGGTTCTCGTTCGAGGTGCCGTCGCGCTCGATCAGATAGGGGATCGCGTCGAGCCGCAGCCCGTCGACACCCAAGTCGAGCCAGAAGTGCATGACCGACAGCACTTCCTTCAGCACCTCGGGATTGTCGAAGTTCAGGTCGGGCTGGTGGCTGTAGAAGCGGTGCCAGAAATACTGCCCGGCAACCTCGTCCCAGGTCCAGTTGGACTTTTCGGTATCGAGGAAGATGATCCGCGTGCCCGAATAGATCTTGTCGTCGTCCGACCACACGTACCAGTCGCGCTCGGGCGATCCCTTGGGCGCGTTGCGGGCGCGCTGGAACCAGGGGTGCTGGTCCGAGGTGTGGTTGATGACCAGTTCGGTGATGACGCGCATGCCGCGCTCGTGCGCCGCGGCGATGAAGTCGCGCGCGTCGTCCATCGTGCCGTAATCGGGGCTGACGTCGCGATACTCGGCGATGTCATAGCCGTCGTCGCGCCGGGGCGAGGGGTAGAAGGGCAGCAGCCACAGCGTGTTGACGCCCAGGTCGGCGAGATAGTCGAGCTTCGACATCAGCCCCTTGAAGTCGCCGATCCCGTCGTTGTTGGAATCGAAGAACGACTTCACGTGCAGCTGGTAGATGACCGCATCCTTGTACCAGAGCGGATCCTGGTCGGGGGCGGCGGCGGTCATGCGAAGTCTCCGGGGGCGATACGCCAGATGCGATAGGGTTGATCGGGGTCGAGGCGGATGTGCTGGTGCTTGCCGTGCCAGCGGAAGCGATGGCCGCCGGCGAGGTCCTCCACGGCGACGCTGCCGTCGTCTGGGATGCCGAACTCCCACAGCGGCAGTTCGAACGCGGCGTCCTGCCCATGGTGCGGGTCCATGTTGACCATCACCAGCAGCATCTCGCTGCCGTCGGGGGCGGGCTTGGCGTAGAAGATCACCCGGTCGTTGTGCGCGGGCAGGAAGCGGGTGTTGAGGTGCGTCTGCAACGCGGGATGCGCCCTGCGCAGACGGTTGAGCAGCGTGATGTCGCCGATGATGTTGCCCGGCGCCTGCCAGTCGCGCGGCTTGACGATGTACTTCTCGGAATCGAAATACTCTTCCTTGCCCGGCACCGGATCGGCCTCGCACAGCTCGAAGCCGGAATAGACGCCGAACAGTCCCGACAGCGTGGCCGCCAGCACCGCGCGGATGCGGAAGCCCGGCCGGCCCGAGGTCTGCAGGAACACCGGGTTGATGTCCGGCGTGTTGACGAAGAAGTGCGGCCGGTAGAATTCCTTGGGCGCGGTCGTCGTCAGCTCGGTGACGTAGTCGATCAGCCCCTGCTTGTCGTCGCGCCAGGTGAAATAGGTGTAGCTCTGCGAGAAGCCAATCTTGCCGAGCCGGTACATCATCGACGGGCGCGTGAACGCCTCCGCCAGGAAGATGACGTCGGGGTGCTCGGCGCGCACCTCGCCGATCATCCATTCCCAGAAGGGCAACGGCTTGGTGTGCGGATTGTCGACGCGGAAGGTCTTCACGCCACGTTCGACCCAGAGCAGGATCACGTCGCGCAACCCTGTCCACAGTCCCGGAATCGCGTCCGGGCCGTAGAAGTCGACGTTGACGATGTCCTGATACTTCTTGGGCGGGTTCTCGGCGTACTTCATCGATCCGTCGGGCCGCCATGCGAACCAGCCGGGATGCTCGGTCAGCCAGGGATGGTCGGGCGAGGCCTGGATCGCGAAGTCGAGCGCGATCTCCAGCCCGTGCGCGCGCGCCGCCTCGACCAGCCGGGCGAAGTCCTCGGGCGTGCCCAGCTGCGGATGGATCGCGTCGTGCCCACCCTCGGCGCTGCCGATCGCATAGGGGCTGCCGGGATCGTCCGGGCCGGCGGTCAGCGTGTTGTTCGGGCCCTTGCGATGGGTGCGCCCGATCGGGTGGATCGGCGGGAAGTAGAGCGTGTCGAAGCCCATGTCGCGCACCGCGGGCAACCGCGCGATCACGTCGTCGAAAGTGCCGTGGCGGCTCGCGTCCTCGGTCTGCGAGCGCGGGAACAGCTCGTACCAGCTGGAAAAACGCGCCGCGAGGCGCTCGGCATCGACGATCTGCGGTTCGGAGCGCAGCCGGTGCGGGCGGTCGTCGGCCGCGTCCATCAGCGCGGCGAGTTCGGGCGAGAGCAGCAGCGACGCGCTGTCCTCGCCGGCCTTCTCCAGCCGCTTCTGCCAGTCGGCGAGCGTCGTGCGCGCCTCGCCCTGCGACCGCGCCACCGCCTCGGCGACCAGCGCGCGGCCCTCGGCATGGTCGACCGGCTGGGCGACACCGGCGTCGAGCTTCTTGGTGAAGTCGCGCCGGAAGCCGCCGAAGCGATCCAGCCAGCCCTCCACCGCATATTCGTAGCGGCCGAGCCGTTCGAGCGGGAAGCCGCCGCGCCACAGGTCGTTGGGGTGCTGCGTCATGCGCGCGACGCGCCAGCGGGTTTCGTCCGCCGCACGCCAGTGCAGCTCGACCGCGAGCTGTTCGTGCCCGTCGGTGAACACCGTCGCCTCGACGGCGACCTGCTCGCCGACGACGCGCTTGACCGGGAAGGCGCCGCCGTCGACGCGCGGGTGGAGGTCCTCGACCACCAGCCGCGGCGAGGCGGTACCGGCGCGGATCGCGTCGGCGGCCACGGTGCTGCGGATCGCGGTGGCGCGGCGGGCGGTCATCAGCCGCACCTCGCCGCCGGCGAGCGGCGCGTCGGCATCGCCGCCCGTTCCGAGCGGGGAGAAGCCGTCGAACGCCGCGCCCATAAATTCGCGCACCGCCTCCGGAGCGGGGAGCGGCTGGGGCGTGTCGGTGCGGTTGACCAGCACCAGCAGCGCCGCGCTCGCATCGCGCACGTCGCCGGTGTCGGCACGCAGCAGCACGCCGACCGGCGCCTGCGGGCCGGTGAGCGGCCGCATCTCGCCGGCGAAATCCTCGGCCTGCCGGGCGATGTCGAGCGCGTGGCGCACCGCCTGCGCAGCATCGCCGCCGGCGGCGAACAGCGCGGCGGGCACGATCAGGCCGTTGGCGGTCGCCGCCGCGGTCGCGAGCGTGCGGGCAAGCCCGGCGGGCGCGTCGGCATCGCCACCGGCCTCGGCCGTGACTTCGGCGAGCAGCGGCGCCTGATCGCGGAGTTCCTCATATTCCTCGATCAGCCAGCGCGCGCGCAGGTCCCACCAGCCGAAGGAGGAGGGGATCGCATCGAGCCCGGCATCGGCGAGCGCGCGCACCTGCGGCCGCGACAGATCGGGCGCTCCGGCCAGAAACTGCGTATCCGCATGGCGTTCGCGCACCTGCCCGAGCAGCTGCGCCAGCGTCTCGGACGGGATGCGGTCGGCACCCAGCAGCCGGAAACCGGCGACGCCCGCCTCCACCAGCGCCGACAGCCGCTCGACCAGCATCGGCAGCAGCAGCGCCGCGGCCTCGGGCGTGCTCAGCCGCGCCCGCGCTTCGCCGGTGGCGCGGGCAGGCGCACGCGGGTCGACCACCGCGCCGCCGCTGCCCGCGCGACGGATCGCAAACGCCTGCGGGTGGCTGGAGACCAGCGCATGGTCGACCGGTACGCGGTCAAGCGGCAGCGCGACCAGCAGCGCCAGCCCCGCGGCGTCGCACGCCTTCGGCAACGCTGCCGGCACCAGCTCCGCATCGCCGAGGATCGGCGCATCCGGGTTCCACAGCACGCCGTCGAAGCCGGCCGCCGCGGCATCGGCAAGCAGCTGCTGGGGAGCGGGCGAAGAGGGGGCAAGCGACAGGAGGCGACGGGCGAGTTGCGGCAAAAGCGACCTCCAAGTTTTCGGTATCTACAGGGTTAACAACGGCCACGACGCATCGTTCCCGCCCGCCGCGACGATTGCGACGGGACGTCCGGACATCACCACCGATGCGGGAAAAGGGCCCGCCGGCGACAGCGTCGCGGGCGGGCGGGGCGGATCAGCCCTTGGTCTTGGCCGGCTTGCGCTTGGCCGGTGCGGCGGCGGGCTTTGCCGCAACCTTGGCGCGCGGGGCCGGCTTGGTCTTGGCAGCCTCGCCGGCAGTGGCCGCCGGTTCGACCGGGCTCGCCGCCTTGGTCGCGGCGGCGCGGCGGGCGCGCGGCTTCTTGGGCGCGGGTGTTACCTCCGCATCGGTCGAGGCGGCCGCCTGGGCGTCGACCTCGCGCGTGGCGTCATCCCAGTGGCGCTCGTGATGGCCCTCGGGCTCCCCTTCCTGCTGCCACAAGGCATGGGCACGCTCCCGGATACGCTGCTCTCGTTCGTTCACCGTCACTCTCCATTGCCCGGCCGGAGCCCGGGTCTCTGCCGCAAAGATGCCCCGCCCGAAAGGGGGCTCACAAAATCGGTTTGCCGCCGGTCACCGCGACCGTGGCGCCGGAGACGTAGCTCGCTTCCTGGCTGGCGAGCATCACATAGATTGGTGCGAGCTCCGCCGGCTGGCCGGCGCGGCCCATCGGCACGTCCTTGCCGAGGTTCGCGACCTGCTCGGGCCGCATGGTGGCGGGGATCAGCGGCGTCCACACGGGGCCGGGCGCCACGCAGTTGGCGCGGATGCCCTGTTCGGCGAGCAGCTGCGACAGCCCGGCGGTAAAGTTCTGGATCGCACCCTTGGTGGTCGCGTAGGCGAGCAGCGTGGGCTTGGGCGTGTCGGCGTTGACCGAGGTCGTGTTGATGATCGCCGACCTCGGCTGCATGTGCGGCACCGCCGCCTTGGTCAGATAGAACATCGCATGGATGTTGATGCGGAAGGTCTTGTCCCACTCCTCGTCCGGGATGTCGGTGATCGCGTCGAACGTCTTCTGGTGGGCGGCGTTGTTGACCAGGATGTCGATCCCGCCGAACGCCTCGACCGCCTTGTCGACGATCGCGCGGCAGTGCGCGGGGTCGCCGATGTCGCCGGGCACCAGCACCGCCTTGCGGCCGGCCTCCTCCACCAGCCGGGCGGTATCCTGCGCGTCCGCGTCCTCGTCGAGGTAGGAGATCAGCACGTCCGCTCCCTCGCGCGCGAAGGCGATCGCGACGGCGCGGCCGATGCCGCTGTCGCCGCCGGTGAGGATCGCGCGGCGCCCGTGCAGCCGGCCCGATCCGCGATAGCTCGTCTCGCCGTGGTCGGGGCGCGGGTCCATGTCCGCGATCGTTCCCGGCGGCGTCTGCTGCTGTTCCGGCTGCGGCGGCGTGGGGCGGTCGGTCATGGGGTCTCCTTCGCTTCGCGAACGGCCGACCGCCGAGCAGGGTTCCGCCGGCGGGTTCGCCGCCCGCCAGCGTTCGAGCCGGGCGGTCATCCGCCGGACATGGCTGCCCGGCCAATATACCCGTCCACACGCCGGGCACGCGCGGAACGGGCCGGGCAGCGCGCGGGTCTCCGCCGCGAGCGCCGCAACCGCAGCAGGGACCGCCGGCGCGAGCGGCGTATTGTCGACCAGGCAGCGGGTGAAGGGTGCGTGCAGCCAGTCGATCCCCAGCCGCCCGGCGACGAACGCCGCCTGTGCCTCGGCCAATTGCGGCACCAGCACCCCGCCGGCACGGGCAAGCGCGCGGTCGCGGGTCAGCAGCGTGCGTCCCTCTCGCCGGGCCGTCTCGAGCAGCGCGGCGTCTGGTGTGCCGGTGGGCGCCAGCGCGGCGTCGTGGCCGGCGGTGCGCAGCCAGCGGGCGAGCCCGGCCAGCATCTCGTCGCACAGCAGCCGCGGCGGCGGCATGGTCGGCGGCCGGCGGTCAGCCGACGGCCTTCTCCAGCTCGGCCTTGGTCATCTTGGAGCGGCCGGGGACGTCCTGCTGCTTCGCCTTTGCGTACAGCTCGGCCTTGGTCGGGCCTGCGCCCGCCTCCTGCCGCTTGGTCTTGGCGAGCCGGCGCCGGTTCTCCGCCGGGCTCTGCTGGTTGGAGGCGCCCGCCTCGCTCAGGCCGATCGCCACCGCCTGCTTGCGGCTCTTGACCTTGCGTCCGGAGCCGGACTCGAGCTCGCCTTCCTTGAACTCGTGCATGACCCGTTCCATCGTGTCCTTCTGGGCCTTGCTCTGCTTCGCCATGATCGTGTCTCCGACGGAGGGAACGCGCGAACGGCGCCGCGCGCTCGGACCGGCGGACAACGCGCCAGGAGACGCAAAGTGACGGAGCGGCAGGAAGGCGACGGGTCGGTGGTCGGATGGAAGCTCGATCCCGTCGATCGCGCGATGCTGCTCGGCCGGTTCCCACCGCGCTGGCCCGACGTGGTCGCCGATCACGTCACGCTGCGTTCCGGCACCGGCCGCGACACGCCGCTTCCCGTCGAGACGGCGGGCGAGGTGGTCGGCTGGGTCGACGACGGCGCGGGGCTGCAGGCGCTGGTGGTGGCGATCGGCGGCACCACCGACCGCGCCGACGGCAGCCGCTATCACATCACCTGGTCGCTCGATCGCGCGGCGGGGCGCAAGCCGGTGCAGAGCAACGCCGTGCTCGCCGAACGCGGCTGGCAGCGACTCGACGCGCCGATCCCGATCCGGCTGCGGCCGGCGCGCTTCTAGCGGCGCCGCTAGGGTGCGAGCGGGCGGGGTCTGGAGACGCCGACACCGTTGCTGTTCACGGTCGCGGTCGCGCCGAACATGCCGCAGCCTTCGAAGGAGGTCTGCAGGCCGCAGGCGAGCGCCGGCATCTTGACCAGCCGGTTCCGCTCCGAGATCGCATCGACGATCTTCGGGTCGCCCGGCGTCGGCTCCAGGATGGGGACGCGGAAGCGATCGGCATCGCGCAGCGCGCAGACCGTCACCTCGTTCTCCGCCTCGGACCGTTCGCAGCGATACTCCGCGCGGGTCGCGTTGCGGTAGCGTGTCAGCGCCGTTTCGGCAGCGCCTTGCTGCGCCATCACCACCAGCAGCAGATCGAACGGCATCGGCACCTCCAAGGCGCAGGGTCGGGGTCGGTGCGATACTGCCCGATCCGGCGCCAAACGCCAGCCCTCTTGCCCGCGCCCGCCCACTCGCTCGACATTGCGCACCGGCTCCCCTATCGCCGCCGGATCATCACAGGGAGCAGAAGCACCGCCATGCAGACCGCCAGCAAGGTTCTCGATCGTGTCCTCGTGCTGGAGATGGTCCGCGTGACCGAGGCTGCCGCCGTCGCCGCCTCGACGCTCGTCGGCCGCGGCGACGAAAAGGCCGCCGATGCCGCCGCGGTCGAGGCGATGCGCGAGGCGCTGAACGGCCTCGACATGGACGGCACCGTCGTGATCGGCGAGGGCGAGCGCGACGAGGCGCCGATGCTGTTCATCGGCGAGAAGGTCGGCACCGGCCAAGGGCCGTCGATCGACATCGCGCTCGATCCGCTCGAAGGCACCACCATCTGTGCCAAGGCAGGGCCGAACAGCCTCGCGGTGCTGGCGATCGCCGAGCAAGGCGGGCTGCTCAACGCCCCCGACGTCTACATGGAAAAGATCGCGGTCGGCCCCGGCTATCCCGCCGGCGTGATCGACCTCGACCGGTCGCCGACGCAGAACGTCGAGGCGATCGCCGCGGCCAAGGGCGTGAAGCCCAGCGACATCATCGCTTGCGTGCTCGACCGTCCGCGTCACGAGGCGCTGATCGCCGAATTGCGTGCGATCGGCTGCGGCGTGGTGCTGATCGGCGACGGCGACGTTGCGGGGGTGATCGCGACCAGCGATCCCGACACCACCATCGACGTCTACATGGGCATCGGCGGCGCGCCCGAGGGCGTGCTCGCCTGCGCGGCGCTGCGCTGCGTCGGCGGCCAGTTCAAGGGCCGGCTGCTGTTCCGCAACGACGACGAGCGCGCGCGTGCCGCCAAATGGGGCGTGACCGACCTCGACAAGCAGTACGACCTGACCGAGCTCGCGCGCGGCGACTGCATCTTCGCGGCGACCGGCGTTACCGACGGTTCGCTGCTCGCCGGCGTCAAGCGCATGCGCGGCAAGATGACGACCGAAAGCGTGGTGATGCGCGCCAGCTCCGGCACGGTGCGCTGGGTCAAGGGCGAGCACCGCATCGACGCATGACCGCCGCGCTGCTCGCGCTGGCGCTCGCGAGCTACGGCTGGTTCCTGAAGGGTGAGGCGCTGCGGCGGCGCTGGGGCGGCGCGCCGGCTCCCGGCTCGCGCACCGCTCGTTTCCGCCGCTGGATCGTGCGGGCGGGGCTGTCGTTCGGGTTCGTGTCGCTGCTCGCGCTGGCGCTGCTCGGGCGGCTGGAGGCGTTTTGGGCGCTTCCGCACGAGTTCGACGCGCTTGCGGCCGCGAGCCGGATGGCGCTGCTGGGGCGGGAGGTCGCGCCCGGCAATCCCGGCCGGCTCGCCGCCGCCGTTGCGGGCGGGCTGGGCGGCGGCGCGCTCGTCGGGCTGTCGATCGCGACGTGGCGGCGACGGCGCGGCAAGGGCGACCTGCGCATCGGCCAGATCGGCGCGCTGCTGCCGCGTACCCGCGGCGAGCTGGGCTGGGGCGGGGGAATCGCGATCACCGCCGGGATCGTGGAGGAAGCCTATTTCCGCCTGCTGCTGCCGCTGCTGATCGCCGGGGCGACCGGCAGCGCGCTCGGCGGGTTCGTGGTCGCGACGCTGCTGTTCGGGCTGGCGCACGGCTATCAGCGGATCTGGGGCATGGTGGCGACGACGCTCGTCGGGGCGCTGTTCGCGGCGCTCTACCTCTATTCCGGTGCGCTGTGGCTGGCGATGCTGGCGCATGGGCTGCTCGACCTCAACAGCCTGGTGCTGCGTCCCGCCTTCGCCGGCGCCTGGCGCGTGCGGCATTGACAAGCCCGCCCCGCGCGCCCGACCAACGGCGCGAACGGAGGGCGGACATGCGACACGGGATGTTGGCAGGGGCGGGGGCAGGGCTGGCGATGCTGCTGGCGAGCGCGGCGGCGGTGGCGGGCGCGCGAGTGCCGGTGCAGGCCGCCCCGGCGGAGACGCCGACGGCGCGCTACAGCTACCAACAGGTGATGGTGCCGATGCGCGACGGCACCCGGCTGCAGACGGTGATCCGCCGCCCGCTCGGCAAGCAGGGGCCGCTGCCGATCCTGCTCACCCGCACCCCCTATGGCGTGCCGCCGGCCAGCGCGGTCGGGCCGCAGCGCGGCATGGAGTTCCTGGAAGCGGACGGCTACATCCTCGTCACCCAGAACATGCGCGGCCGCTTCGAAAGCGAAGGCACGTTCACCATGTCGATGGCGCTCCAGCCCGAGGGGGCCAAGGGCAGCGACGCTACCGATGAATCCACCGACGCCTATGACACGATCGACTGGCTGGTGAAGCACGTGCCCGCCAACAACGGCCGCGTCGGCATGACCGGCGTGTCCTATCCCGGCTATGCCGCGGCGATCGCGCTCGCCAACCCGCACCCCGCGCTCAAGGCGACCAGCCCTCAGGCGGCGTGGAACGACTGGTGGATCAACGACGATCTCCACCGCTACGGCGCGATGCGGCTCTCCTACGCGACCGACTGGCTCTACCCGCTGCAGAACAACAAGCAGGGGGAGGACTTCGACTATGGCGGCGCCTACGACACCTACGAGTGGTTCCTGAAGCTCGGGCCGGTCGAAAACCTCGACACGCAACACTTCAAGGGCAGCGTGCCGCGCGTCACCGAAATGATCGAGCATCCGGACTACGACGCCTTCTGGAAGGACCAGCACTGGACCGACCGCCTCGGCCGCACGACCGTGCCGACGCTCCACGTCGCCGGCTTCTGGGACCAGGAAGACCCGCTCGGCAGCTGGAAGATCTACGAGAAGATGGAGGCCGACGATCCGGCCGGCAACAACATGATCGTCGCCGGCCCCTGGGCGCACGGCACCTGGCGCACCGCCGGCGACGATATGGGCCATTTCCCCATTCCGGGCACCAGCGGCACCGATTTCCGCCGCGACATCGAGGCGCCGTTCTTCCGCTACTGGCTGCACGGCAAGGGTACGAAGCCCAGCTTCGAGGCGAAGATGTTCCAGTCGGGCAGCTGGACGTGGAAGAGCTATGCGAAGTGGCCGGCGCCGGGCGCTACCCAGACGGCGCTCTACTTGCGCGCCGACGGCACGCTGTCGTTCGATGGGGCAGGGGCGGCCGGGCAGTGCCGCGACTTCGTGTCCGATCCCGCCAACCCCGTGCCGTTCCGCGAGCGGCCGATCTCGCCCACCTATCCCTCGCTCGAATGGCGGTGGTGGGAGGCGGCGGACCAGCGTTTCGTCGAGAACCGCCCCGACGTGCTCAGCTGGACGAGCGCGCCGCTGGAACAGGACCTGACCGTGACGGGCGAGGTGGCGGCGACGCTGATGGCCTCGACTTCGGGCACCGACAGCGACATGGTGGTCAAGCTGATCGACGTGTACCCCGACGATGCCGAACCCGTGCCTTCGCCGGCGCAGATGGGTAACTACGGGAAGTCGCGCAACGGCTATCGCCTGCCGATCGCGATGGAGGTGCGCCGCGGCCGCTGGCTCGACAGCTTCGAGACGGCCAAGCCGCTCGTCCCCGACCAGGTGCGCGCCTGGGACGTGCCGCTGCGCGACCACGACCATGTCTTCAAGGCCGGGCACCGCATCATGGTGCAGGTCCAGTCGAGCTGGTTTCCGGTGATCGACCGCAACCCGCAGAGCTTCGTGCCCAACATCACCAAGGCCAAGCCGGAGGACTTCGTGAAGGCGACGCAGCGCGTGTGCACCGGCAGCAAGGTGACGCTGCCGGTGATGCGATAGGGCTCCGCGTGGCGTTCGTGGAAGGCGCGCAACGCCCCCTCCCGTCATCCTGACGGAAGTCAGGATCCATTGCCGCTCCGCCCGAAAGCGCAAGCGTAGCGCGAATGGATGCTGACTTCCGTCAGCATGACGAGAACCGGGTGGGCGGGACGCGAGGGCCCCGCGAACACCTGGGCCCCGTTGCGGTGATCTCCCGTTCCATCGCGCGCCGAAGCCGCCCCGATTGCGTCGCGCACGCGTATCTGCGACGCACATCGCATGGCCGATAACGACAGCGTCCTTTCCGCAGCCCGCGCGTGGCAGGGCGAGCCGCTCGCGCTCGCGACCGTGACCTCCACCTGGGGCTCCGCGCCCCGCCCGCGCGGCAGCCACATGCTGGTCCACGCCGACGGGCGGTTCGAGGGGTCGGTATCGGGCGGCTGCGTCGAAAGCGACATCCTCGCGACCGCTGCCGAGGTGATCGCGGGCGGCCCGTTCCAGCGCAAGCGCTACGGCGTCGCCGATGCCGCGGCGTGGGAAGTGGGGCTGCCGTGCGGCGGCGAGATCGAGGTGATGGTCCAGCCGGTCTCCGCCACCGGCTTCGATCCCGAGCTGTTCGACCGCATCGCCGAGGCGCGCGATCGCGGCGACACGCTGGTGGTGGAGACCGATCTCGCCACCGGCCACAGCACGCTCCGCGACGAGGGTACGGGCGAGGTGTTCCGCAACCGCTACGATCCGCCGCGCCGGCTGCTGATCGTCGGCGCGGTGCAGATCGCGCAGGCGCTCGCCGCGCTCGCCGGCACGCTCGGCATCGCCACGGTGGTGATCGACCCTCGCGCACGCTTCCTGACCGAAGAACGCTTCCCCGGGGTGACGCTCGACGATCGCTGGCCGGACGAGGCGATCGCGGCGCTCCGGCCCGATCCCGCGACCGCGATCGTGACGCTCAGCCACGACATCAAGATCGACGACCCGGCGCTCACCGCGGCGCTCGCCAGCCCCGCCGCCTATGTCGGCGCGCTGGGATCGACGCGCAGCCACGCCGCGCGGCTTGAGCGGTTGGCCGAGGCGGGGATGACACCGGACGCGCTGGCGCGGATCGACGGCCCCGTCGGCCTGTCGATCGGCGCGATCGGTCCTTCGGAGATCGCGCTGTCGATCGCCGCCGCCATGGTGCAGGCGTTCCATGATCCGCGCTGAGGACACCGCGCTGGTGCTGCTCGCCGCCGGCCGCTCGCTGCGGTTCGGCGAGGCCGACAAGCTCGTCGAGCCCTTTCTCGACAAGCCGCTCGCCTATCATGTCGTCACCGCGCTGGAGGCGGTGCCGTTCCACTGCCGGGTGGCGGTGGTATGCCACACCAGCCTCGACTTCGCGTCGCGCGGCTACACCGTCATCGAGAATCCGACGCCCGAAGACGGCCAGGCGAGCTCGGTCCGGCTGGGCGTGCAGGCCGCGCTCGACCAGGGCGCATCGGCGGTGCTGATCGCGCTCGCCGACATGCCGCGGGTGACCGCCACCCATGTCTACCGGCTGCTCGACTATGCCGAGGGGCCCGATGCGGTGATCGCGTCGAGTAACGGCGTCCATCCGACGCCGCCGGCGCTGTTCGGTGCCAACCACTTCCCCGAGCTGCTGCGCTGCTGCGGCGACGAGGGGGCGCGGGCGCTGGTGCGCGGCGGCCACCACGTCATCACCCGCGCCGACGAGCTGCTCGACATCGACACGCCCGAGGACCTCGCGGCGCTGCGCGCGACCTACGCGCTCCGGCCTACTCGTGCCGGAGCGCGTCGATCGGATTGAGCGCGGCGGCGCGTCGTGCCGGGAAATAGCCGAACACCACCCCGATCAACGCCGCAATCGCGAAAGCGATCGCGTTGATCTGCGGCTCGAACAGATAGGGCACCTGCATCACCGGCGCGAGCGCCAGCACCGTCAGCTGTGCGATCACCAGCCCGGCGAGGCCGCCCAGGCACGACAGCGCGATCGCCTCGACCAGGAACTGCATCAGCACCTCGCGCGCCACCGCGCCGATCGCCAGGCGGATGCCGATCTCGCGCGTGCGCTCGGTGACCGATACCAGCATGATGTTCATGATGCCGATCCCGCCGACGACGAGGCTGATCGCCGCCACCGCGGTGACGATCCCGGTCAGCAGCGTGGTGGTGCCGGTCAGCGTTGCGGAGATCTGCGCGGTGTCGAAGATGTTGAAATCATCCTCCTTGCCGCCGCTGATGTTGCGCCGTTCGCGCAGCAGGTCGCTGATCGAGGCCTGCACCGTGGCGCTGTCGTACGCCTGATCCACGCCGACCAGCATCAGCCGGACGTCGCGGCTGCCGGTGAAGCGGCGCTGGACCGTCTTGATTGGCATGATGACGACATCGTCTTGGTCGCCGCCGAACCCGGCCTGGCCGCGCGTCGACAGCGTGCCGATCACGTCGCACGAGACGTTGCCGATGCGGAAGCGATGGCCCACCGCCTCGCCGCCGCGGAACAGGTTCTGGCGCACCGTATTGCCGATGATGCAGACCGCCTTGCCCGCCTGTTCCTCGGGCGGCAGGAAGGTGCGGCCGGCGGTCAGCGTCCACGGCTGCACCTGGAAATAGCCGTTGGTGGTGCCGTTGATCGTCGTCGACCAGTTGGCGCCGTTGTAGATCGCGGTGGCGCTCGCCTGCGCTTGCGGGGCGACCGCCGTCACGCCGGCGACCTGCTCGCGGATCGCGTCGACGTCGGCTTCCTCGAAATCGGGCGGGCGCGGCCCGCCGCCGCCGCGGCCGAAGCCCTGGCCCGGGCGGATCTGGAGGATGTTGGTGCCCAGCGCCGCGATCTGCGACTGCACGGCAGAGGTCGTCGCCTTGCCCAGCGTCACCATCGTGACCACCGCGGCGACGCCGATGATGATGCCCAGCGTCGTCAGGAACGAGCGCAGCTTGTGGCGCAGGATCGAGCGGACCGCGAGCAGGAGGGTGGTGCCCAGCATCAGCCGACGGCCTCGCCCTGGTGGTGGTTGCGGTCGACGCGCTCGACCAGTCCGTCCTTGAAATGGACGACGGTGCGCGCGAACGCGGCCATGTCGGGCTCGTGGGTGACCATCAAGACGGTGATGCCGCTCTGGACGTTCAGTTCGGTGAGCAGTTGCATGATCTCCACCGACCGCTCGGAATCGAGGTTGCCGGTCGGTTCGTCGGCGAGCAGCACGTCGGGCTGGGTGACGATCGCGCGGGCGATGGCGACGCGCTGCTGCTGGCCGCCCGAAAGCTCGGCGGGCGTATGGTCCCACCACGGGTCGAGCCCGACCTTGGCGAGCGCGGCCATCGCCGCCTCGCGCCGCTCCCCCTTGGCATCGCCGCGATAGAGCAGCGGCAGCTCGACGTTTTCGAGCGCGCTGGTGCGGGCGAGCAGGTTGAACCCCTGGAAGACGAAGCCCAGGTAGCGCCGCCGCAGCAGCGCGCGCTGGTCGCGGCCGAGCGTCTCGACATGCTGGCCGCGAAACAGGAAGGTCCCGGCCGACGGCACGTCGAGGCAGCCGAGGATGTTCATCGTCGTCGACTTGCCCGACCCCGACGGGCCCATGACGGCGACGAAGTCCCCGGCGGCGATGTCGAGGTCGACGCCCTTCAGCGCCTGGAACTGGGTCGCGCCCTCGCCATAGACCTTGGTAACGCCGCGCAGGCGGATCAGCGGCTCGGCCGCGTCACTGGCCACGCTGGCCTCCGCCGCCGCGCTGCCCGCCCGAGCTGCCGCCACCCGCCGGCGCGGTCTGCCCGGCCGCCAGCTGGCCGGTGATGACCTTCATCCCCGGCTTGAGCCCGCCGCCGATCACCTCGGTCACCTGGCCGTTGGTGTTGCCGGTGGTGATCTGTACGGGCTGCGGCGTGCCGTCGCCGCCCAGCACATAGACGGTCTGCTGACCGTTGCGGTGGCCGGTCGCGCTCTTCTCCGCACCGCCGCCGCCGCGCCGACGCGGCCCCGGCAGCAGCGCGCCGGTGATGCCGCCGCGGCCGCTGTCGCCCGACCCCGCGGTCTCGGTCGTCGGCGTGAAGCGCAGCGCGGCGTTCGGCACCAGCAGCGCCTGCGGCCGCTCGACGGTGACGATCTCAGCGGTCGCGGTCATGCCCGGACGCAGCTTGAGCTCGGGATTCTCGACGCTCAGCGTCGCGGCATAGGAGACGACCTGCCCGGTGGTGCTGGTGGTTGTGCTCGTCGACGACGAGCTTGAGCTGGTGGTCAGGTTCGACCCAAGATCGACGCGGGTGATCCGCGCCGGGAAGGTCTCGCCGGGGAAGGCGTCGACGGTGAAGTCGGCGCGCTGGCCCTCCTTGACCTGGCCGACGTCGGCCTCATCGATCGACACCTCCAGCTTCATCGAGGACAGGTCCTCGGCGATCACGAACAGCGTCGGCGTGTTGAACGACGAGGCGACGGTCTGCCCCGGTTCGATCTGGCGCGCGAGGACGACGCCGTTGACGGGCGAGCGGATGATCGCGCGGGTGCGCTGGGTCTGGTCCGAATTGAGCTGCGCGCGGGCCGAGACGACGTTGGCCTCGGCGGCGCGCACCGCGGCGACGGCGCGCGCGGCGGCGGCGCGCGCGGTTTCCAGCTCGGTCTTGGCCGGCACGCGCCCGCCCGACAGCCGGCTGACTTCCTCCAGCCGCGACAGCTGCGCCTGCGCCTCCTGCTGCGTTGCGCGGGCGGTGGCGACGTCGGCCTGGCGCGCGTTGACCGCCGCCTGGCTCTGCTGGATCGCATCGTCGAGCCGCTCGGGATCGATCAGCGCCAGCGGCTGGCCGGCGGTGACGCGGTCGTTGACGTCGACCACCACCTTGGTGACCAGCCCCGACAGTTCGGAGCCGACCTCGACCTGGTTGGTCGGCGCGAGCTTGCCGGTGGCCGAGACGGTGACGGTCAGTGCGCCGCGCTCGACCGGCTGCGACGCGTAGGAGACGCCCTCCGGCCCGCGGAAGCAGCGCGACAGCGCGAAGATCAGCAGCAGCAGCACGACCGCGACGACGACCCATTTGAGCCGCTGCCGCCAGCGCGGCACCGGCTTGGCGCCGAGGAAGTCGTTGAGTTCGGTGGAGGTGGGTTCGGCCATCAGCGGTCCTGCGGGGTCTGGTCGGTCGGGACGACGGCGGGGAAGCTGCCGGTGATGCGGGGGGCGTCGCGGGTGTCGCCGCTCGGGATCGCGGCGGCGTCCCAGCTGCCACCGAGCGCGGTGAAGAGTTGCACCAGCGCGCTCGCCTGGTCGGCCTGCGCCTGCACAAGGCCGTTGCCCGCCGACAGCAGCGACGCCTCGGCCTGGTTGAGCGTGGTGAAGTCGGTGAGGCCGGCGCGATATTGGCTGCGCGACAGGATCGCGCTCGCCCGCGCCGCGTCGAGCGCCACCGCCAGTTCGCGCGCGCGGCGCTGCGCGGCGTCGAGCGCGACGATCGCGTTCTCGACGTCTTCCAGCGCGGTGAGCACGGTCGTGCGGTAGGTGAGCAGCGCGCCTTGCGCGGCCGCCTCCTGCGCGCGAACCTGCGAGTTCAGCCGTCCGCCGTTGAAGATCGCCTGGGTGAGCCCGGCGAACAGCCCGCCGCTGATCACGTCGGCGAGGTCGCCGAGGCTGGTGGCGTTGGTGGTGATGTTGCCGCTGATCGCAAGCGCCGGATAGAGTTGCGCGCGCGCGACGCCGATCTGCGCGGTCGCGGCCGCCAGGCTGCGTTCGGCGGCGAGGATATCGGGGCGCTGGCGCAGCGTGTCGGCGGGGATGCCGACGCCGATCGGGGTCGCGGCGGCCGGGATCGGGCGGGTCGCCGCCATCGCCGCCTTGAGCGCGCCGGGGGCACGGCCGGTCAGCACGCCCAGCCGCGACACCGCGGAGTTATAGGTGGTTTCGATCGTCGGGATCGTCGCGGCGGTCTGCGCCCGCTGCGCGCGTGCGGTCTCCTGGTCGATCGACGAGACGAGCCCAGCCTGCACGCGGAATCCGGCGATTTCGAGGTTGTCGTCCTGCAGCGCGAGCGAGCTGCGCGCGTTGGCGAGCTGCGCCTGGGCGAGCCGCGCGGTGACGTAGTTGCGCGCGATCTCCGCCTGCTGCGCGATCAGCACCGCGGCATAGTCGAAGCGCGACGCCTCCTCGCTCGCGCGGGTCGCCTCGATGGTGCGGCTCACCCCGCCGAACAGATCGACCTGGTAGCTGGCGTCGCCGCCCAGCGAGAAGCTGTCGCCCGCGCCGCGGCTGATGTTGGTGACGGTGCCGTCGGGCAGCGTCACCGCCGCGCTGCCGCCGCGCACGTTGAAGTTGCGGTTGTAGCCGGCGGAGCCCGACAGCGTCGGCAACAGGCTGGCGCGCGACTGGATCAGCGATTCCCGCGCCTGGCGCAGCCGCACGACGGCTTGCGCGACGTCGAGGTTGCCGGTCGCGGTCTCCGCCACCAGCTGGCTGAGCAGCGGATCGTCGAAGCGCTCCCACCAGCGGGTCAGGTCCGCGCGCCGCTCGGCGTCGGCGGAAACCGAATAGCGGTCCGGCACGCCGAGCTGGGCGGGGGCGGCCGGACGATAGTCGGGCCCGGCCGCGCAGGCCGAGAGGAGGGCGGGGACGGCGAGGAGGACGGGTAGGCGCCGGATCGACATGGCCGCGACCAAAGCGGCGGATCGTTGCGCCGTCCACCCTTTTATTGTCGCAACCTGTATCGCCGGCGACGGGGCGGGGTCGCGGGGCGCCCGCAGGCGCCCCGGTCGCGGATCAGCGGGTCTCGTCGCTGGTGTTGAAGCCGGCGGCCTTGGGCTCGCCGATCTCCTGCTCGCCCGCCAGCGCATGGTCGGGTTCGTCCGACAGCGTGTCGAGGTGCATCAGCCGCTTGATCAGCGGCGACACCAGCAGCACGCCGACGCCGATCGCGATCGTCCACCAGCCGATGGTGTTGTAGACCGCGAGCGTCCCTTCCTTGGTCATCTCGCCGCCTTCGCCGCCGGTCGCCTGGCCGATCTTGCCGGCGACGAACTGGCCGACCGCGGTCATGTAGAACCACGCGCCCATGATCAGGCTGGCCAGCGTCTTGGGCGATAGCCGGTTCATCGCCGACAGGCCGACCGGCGACAGGCAGAGCTCGCCCGAGGTCTGGAACAGGTAGATCAGGAACACGAATAGCACCGGGGTCGCGACCGCCGGGCCGACCGAATTGGCGCCCCACACGAATACCAGGAACGCGAAGCCGACCTGGAGCAGCGCCAGCCCGAACTTGGCCGGCGTCGAGGGCTCCAGCCCGCGCTTGCCGAGCCACACCCACAGCCAGGCGAAGATCGGGCCTAGCAGGACGATGTAGAGCGGATTGATCGATTGGAAGATCGACGCCGGCACGCCGCCGCGATCGACATAGCGGTCGGTGTAGAGGTTGAGCGAACCGCCCGCCTGCTCGAACAGGCCCCAGAACACCGGGTTGAGCGCGATCAGGAACAGCACCACCCACAGCCGGTGGCGCGCCTCGCGATCGACCTTGAACGATTCGTAGATGACGTAGCCGAGCAGCACGACACCGCTGACCGCCAGCAGCACCTCGATCACGTCGCGATACTGGATCAGCGCCCACGCGACCGCGATCGAGGCGAGGCCGAGCGCATAGAGCAGATGCTCGAAGCGCAGCCCGGCGACCTTGCGCGCCAGCGCCGCGGGATTGGGGCTCTCGCCCTTGCCCAGCAGTAGCGGCTTGAAGCCGACGAACACGATCAGGCCCAGCAGCATGCCGATGCCCGCCGCGCCGAAGCCGTAGCTCCAGCCATAGGTTTCGCCCAGCCAGCCGGCCAGGATGGTGCCCAGCGTCGCGCCCACGTTGATGCCGATGTAGAAGATCGTATAGGCGCCGTCGCGGCGGGTGTCGGTGCGCGGATAGAGCTGCCCGACGATCACCGAGATGTTGGCCTTCAGGAAGCCCGAGCCGACGATGATGAAGGCGAGCGCCAGCCAGAAGATGTTGATCGCGCCGCCGCTGTTGCCGCCGCCGTCGCCCTCGAAGCCCATCAGCCCGTGGCCGATGGTCAGCAGGATCGCGCCGAACAGCACCGCCTTGCGCTGGCCCAGATAGCGGTCGGCCAGATAGCCGCCCAGCACCGGCGTGATGTACACCAGGCTGTTGTAGGCGCCGTAGATCAGGTTCGCCTCACCGTCGCTGAACAGCCAGTGCTTGGTGAGGTAGAACACCAACAGCGCGCGCATGCCGTAGTAGGAGAAGCGCTCCCACATCTCGGCGAAGAACAGGACGTACAGGCCCTTGGGGTGTCCCGCGAACTCGGGCTTGCTGCTCAGGGCGACGGAGGCGCCCCCGACCAGCAACACCAACAGAAAGGCAACGGCGATTGCCGGAATGACAGCCACTAGATTCCCCTTTGAAGCCATGACGGCACCGCGGCTTGCCGGGCGCCAGGCGTGCATGGCGCGCGAGACTAGCGGAGAATTGCGGCGTGCCAAGCGGTTGTTGCCCGTCGCCGGGCTCGATAAGGCTCGGCCATGACCTTCAACGACCGTTCCACCCCGCTTTCGCTGCTCGCCACGCGCCGCTCGGGAAAGCCGCGCGAGATGGTGGCGCCGGGCCCCGATCCGGAGCAGATCGACGCGATGCTGGCGCTCGCCGCGCGCACGCCGGATCATGGCAAGCTCGCCCCCTGGCGCTTCGTGGTGGTGCCGGACGAAGCCCGCGCGGCGTTCAACGCGATGCTGGTGGACGCCTATCGCACCGAGAAGCCCAACGCGGGCCGGCTGGAGCTGGAGGCGATGGCGACCTTCGGCGCGCCGGCGCCTGCGCTGGTGGTGGTGCTGTCCTCGCCGCGCCCGGAGAGCCATATCCCGCTGTGGGAGCAGCAGATGTCGGTGGGGGCGGCGACAATGAACCTGCTCCATGCCGCCCATGCGATGGGGTTCGTCGCGAGCTGGATCACGGGCTGGCCCAGCATGTCGCCCACGGTGCGCGACGCGTTCGGCGCCGATCCGGAGCGGATCGTCGGGTTCGTCTTCCTCGGCACCGCCGGCAAGCCGCTCGAGGAGCGGCCGCGCCCCGATCCCGCCGCGCTGGTCACGCGCTGGCAGGGCTGACGGGCAGGGCTGAGGGTGGACGCAGCGGCCGGTTGCTGTATTAACGCAGCATGGCAGCGATCGATCACGACGACAGCCCCGTCTATCTCAAGCTGCGCGCGATCGTCGCCGCCGCGATCCTGCGCGGCGACGTGCGCGCGGGCGAGCAGCTTCCCTCGGTCCGCGCCTTCGCCGCCGAGCAGGGGGCCAATCCGCTGACCGTGGCGAAGGCCTATCAGACGTTTCAGGACGACGGCTATGTCGAGGTGCGGCGCGGGGTCGGCATGTTCGTGCTGCCGGGCGCCGCCGAGCGGCTGCGCCTGGCCGAGCGCGAGCGGTTCCTCGCCGGCACCTGGCCGCGGGTGCGCGAGCAGATCGCGCTGCTCGGGCTCGACCTCCACGATCTGTTCGACCGCGAACCCGCCTGACGCGCGGAACCGGCGCCGACTCGTCGACGTTCTTGCCCGTCGAAACGGGGGAATTCCATGCAGCAGGGCAACATTGGCGGGGAAGGCGGCGGGGTGCTCGGCGCCTCCTATCGCCTGTCGGAGACGAACCATTGCCCCGATTGCGGGCAGACCCAGTGGTTCGTCGGGCGGATGTCCGCCGAATGCGCCGTCTGCCACACCGCGCTGCCGATCAGCGGCGTGCACCGCCTCGCGACCGGGATGACCCGCACCTCGCCCGCTCCGCTGCTCGCCGCCTGACCCTTGCCGGGGCGTGCCCCGCGCGATAGCGCCCGGGCATGTCCGCTGCCATCTCCACGCGCTGCCTGCCCTATGGGCCGGAGGCGATCGCCGACGCCGCGCGCAGCATCGCCGACGGCCAGTGCGTCGCGGTGCCCACCGAAACGGTCTACGGCCTCGCTGCCGACGCCACCGATGCGGCGGCAGTGGCGGGCATCTATGCCGCCAAGGGGCGGCCGAGCTTCAATCCGCTGATCGTACACCTGCCCGATCGCGCCGCCGCCGAGGCGCTGGCGGTGTTCGACGAGCATGCCCGCCGCCTCGCGGACGTCTTCTGGCCGGGCCCGCTGACGCTGGTGCTGCCGCTGCGGGAGGGGGCGCCGATCGCCTCGCTGGTGACCGCCGGCCTGCCGAGCGTCGCCCTGCGCGTGCCGGCGCACCGGGCGATGCAGGCGCTGCTCGCCGCGACGGGAAAGCCGCTTGCCGCACCGTCGGCCAACGCCAGCGGCGGCATCAGCCCGACGCGCGCGGCTCATGTGCTCGCGAGCCTGGACGGGCGCATTCCGCTGGTCCTCGACGACGGGGCGACCGAGCGCGGGCTCGAATCGACGATCCTCGCCTGCACCGATGGCAGCGTGCGGCTGCTTCGTCCCGGCCCGATCGCCGCGGAGCAGGTGGCTGCGATGACCGGCGCGCTGCCGGGCGGTGCGGGCGCGGGGATCGAGGCGCCCGGCCAACTCGCCAGCCATTATGCGCCGGGAAAGCCGGTGCGGCTGGACGCGGCGCAGGCAGCGCCCGACGAGTGGCTGATCGGGTTCGGCGCGGTCGCCGGCGACGACACGCTGTCGGCCGAGGGTGACCTCACCGAGGCCGCGGCACGGCTGTTCGATTGCCTCCACCGCGCCGATGCCGCGGCAGCGCCGCGGATCGCGGTTGCGCCGGTGCCGCGCGGCGGGCTGGGCGTCGCGATCAACGACCGGCTCGCCCGCGCGGCGGTGTAGGCTCTCATTCTCACTGTTCGTTTCGAGTAGCCGCCGAGCTTGTCGAGGCGGCGTATCGAGAAATCGCCTCTCTCGACACGGGCTCTCGACAAGCTCGATCCCTACTCGAGACGAACGGAAGAAGGACGATGAGCCGCTGACTTTCCGCGTCAGGCCGCGGTCGGCGCGGACGCCTTGGATCGCGCCGCGAAGCTCTTGCGCAGCTTTTGCAGCTTGGGCGGGATCACCGCCAGGCAATAGGGGTTCCGCTGGCCTTCGCCTTCCCAATATTCCTGGTGATAGCCCTCGGCCGGATACCATTCGCCGAGCGGCTCGATGGTGGTGACGATCGTGCCGCCGCTCTCGCCGGCGCGCTCGATGCCGGCGCGGGCGCGCGCCTCCTGGTCGGCGTCGTGCGGGAAGATCGCCGAGCGATACTGGGTACCGACGTCGTTGCCCTGGCGGTTGAGCTGCGTCGGGTCGTGCGTCGCGAAGAAGATGTCGAGCAGCGAGTCGTAGTCGATCTGGTCCGCGTCGTAGGTGATGCGGATCGCCTCGGCATGGCCGGTGTCGCCGCCGCACACCTGCTTGTAGGTGGGGTTGGCGACGGTGCCGCCGATATAGCCGCTTTCGACCGACTCCACGCCGATCACGTCGCGGAACACCGCCTCGGTGCACCAGAAACAGCCGCCCGCGAAGGTCGCGACTTCGGTAGCCATACACATCTCCTGAACAAAAGCGCGGGTCCGCCGGGCGGGAATCGGATCGGAAGCGGTGCTTGCCGACGTCCCCGGCCGGCGGGTTCGTCGCCTAGAGATAGGAACGTACTCGCCGGGCACAATCGCCGCTGCTAGGGGCTCGGGCGTCGAAGCGAAGGGAGTGGGCATGCGCGAGGGTTCGGTGCTGGTGACGGGCGGGGCAGGCTATATCGGCAGCCATGCAGTGCTGGCGCTGCTCGACGCCGGCTGGCGCGTGGTGGTGGTCGACAATCTCGTCACCGGCTTCGCCTGGGCGGTCGATCCCCGCGCGACGCTGATCGAGGCGGCGATCGAGGACGACGACGCGGTGCGCGCGGCGATGCGCGAGCACCAGGTAGTGGCGGTGATGCACTTCGCCGGATCGGTGGTGGTGCCCGAATCGGTCAGCGACCCGCTCAAATACTATCGCAACAACACCGCCGCGAGTCGGGCGCTGCTCGAAAGCGCGGTCGTGTGCGGGGTGAAGCACTTCATTTTCTCCTCGACCGCCGCCACCTACGGCATCCCCGATCGGGTACCGATCCGGGAGGACTCGCCCAAGGCGCCGATCAATCCCTATGGCATGTCCAAGCTGATGACCGAGGCGATGCTCCAGGACGTCGCCGCCGCGCATCCGATCAACTATTGCGCGCTGCGCTATTTCAACGTCGCCGGCGCCGACCCGCAGGGCCGATCGGGCCAGTCGACCGCCGGCGCGACCCACCTCATCAAGGTCGCGGTCGAGGCGGCGACCGGCAAGCGCAGCCACGTCTCGGTGTTCGGCACCGACTTCGCGACCGACGACGGCACCGGGGTGCGCGACTATATCCACGTCTCGGACCTGGCGGCGGCGCACGTCCACGCACTCGACCTGCTCGTCGCCGAGCCGGAGCGCAGCCACACGCTCAACTGCGGCTATGGCCGCGGCTATTCGGTCAACCAGGTGCTCGACGCGGTCGATCGCGTCACCAATCGCACGATCGAGCGGCGGATCGAGGGCCGGCGCGCGGGCGATCCCGATGCGCTGGTCGCCGACAATGCCGCGATCCTGGCGGCGCTGCCGTGGCGGCCGCAATACGACGACCTCGACCGCATCGTCGCCGACGCGCTCGGCTGGGAGCGTGCGCTAGCCGAGCGCGGCTGACCTGGCGGTGCGGGCGCTGGCGAGCAGCGTCAGCTCGACCCGCCACCAGCCGAGCGCCCACAGCGCGCCGAAGATCCAGCCGGCGAGCACGTCGCTCGGCCAATGCACGCCCAGGTAGACGCGGCTGATCCCGATCATCCCGACGATCGTCATGGTGGCGACCACCACGAACAGCCGCACGTGCGTCTCGCGGATCATCGGGAAGATCAGCGTCGCGACCGTCAGATAGACGATCGCGCTGTTGGCGCTGTGGCCCGACGGAAAGCTCGACGAGGTCTCGCGCATCAGATGCTCGACCAGATCGGGGCGGGCGCGCTCGAACAGCCGCTTGAGCAGCGACACCGCGCTCGCACCGCCGATCGTCGCCACCAGCGTCAGCGCGGCGGTGCGCCACAGCCGGCGCAGCAGCAGCAAGGTCGTCGCCAGCGCGACCACCAGCGTCAGCACCGTGCCGCTGCCGAGCGCGGTAACGTCGCGCGCGATCGACGGCAGCTTGGGCGGGCCGATCGGCAGGTCGGGATGGCCCGAGACGCGCAGCGCCAGGATCAGCGTGCGGTCGAACGCCAGCGCATCGCCGCGCGCGATCACCGAGGCGAGGAACAGCAGCGCCAGCAGCGCGATCGCGGCGAGCACGCCCGCGACCAGCGGCCACGGACGGCGTGGGGAGGGGCGCAGCTCGGCATGGGTCGACACGAGGGAAGGGGAAGCCATCGCCTGCCTGTCGCAGCGCACGGCCGGCGAGGCAATGGGGCGGCGGTGCAGTGGTCCGCTGCCCTGATCATCATGCCAGCGAAGGCTGGCATCTCCCCGTTACGAAGAGACCCCAGCGTTCGCTGCGGTGACGGAGGGGGATACCGCGAAGGAAACCACCTTGGCGGTGGTGAGCCGTGCTGGGTTCGAACCAGCGACCTACTGATTAAAAGTCAGTTGCTCTACCGACTGAGCTAACGGCCCTCGCCGCGCGCCCTAGGCAGCGTTCGCCGCCGGGTCAACCGCCCTGGCGTGCCGGAGCAGCGCCGCGAGCTGGCGGATGGTGCGTCCGCTCACCGGGTCGCGCCACTCGGGCACCAGCCGGGCGAGCGGGTCGAGCACGAAGCGGCGCTCGCGAAACGCCGGGTGCGGCACGATCAGCCCGGGGCTCGCCCAGGGGCCGCCGGACCACAGAACCAGGTCTAAATCGAGCACCCGCGTGCCCCAGCGCCGCCCGCGCCGCCGGCCGAACCGGCGCTCGATCGCCTTGCAATGCGCCAGCATCTCCGGCGGCAGGAGTGCGCTCTCGACCAGCGCCACCGTGTTGGCATAGCGGCGCAGCGAGGGCCCGAGCGGGGCGCTGCGCATCACCGGCGCCACCGCAACGACCCCGCCGAGCGCGTCGAGCGCGGCCGCGACCTCGCGCTCCGGGCTGCCGTGCCGCCCGGGCCGATTCGAGCCGATCGCGATCGCATAGCTTGCCCTGGCCATGCTGGGGCGCCTACCGCAGCGCCATGTCTGCTGCCAGCCCGCTTCCCGCCACCGAACCCTCCCGCGATTGCCCGCTCTGCCCGCGCCTTGTCGAGTTCCGCACCGCGCTCCGTCAGGAATATCCCGACTGGTGGAACGCGCCGGTGCCGGCGTTCGGCGATCCCGATGCATGGCTCGCGGTGGTGGGCCTCGCGCCCGGCAAGCACGGCGCCAACCGCACCGGCCGGCCGTTCACCGGCGATTATGCCGGTGCGCTGCTCTACGATACGCTCGCCAAGTTCGGGCTGTCGGAAGGCGTGTTCGACGCCCGTCCCGACGACGGGCTCGAACTGAAGGGCGCGGTGCTGATCAACGCGGTGCGCTGCCTGCCGCCCGAGAACAAGCCGACGCCGGAGGAGATCCGCACCTGCCGCCCGTTCCTGGAGGCGCCGATCGCCGCCTTGCCGCGCGTTCGCGTGTTCATCGCGCTGGGCCAGATCGCCCACCAGTCAGCGGTCAAGGCGCTGGGCGGGCGCTTGCCGAAGGCGAAGTTCGGCCACCTCGCCGAGCACCGCATGCCCGACGGCCGCATCCTGATCGATAGCTATCACTGCTCGCGCTACAACCAGAACACCGGCCGGCTGACCCAGCCGATGTTCGAGGCGGTGTTCGCGCGCGCGTTGGAGCTGCGCGACACCGAAGCCTGACGCCACGTTTCGGCGCGCCCGGGCACCATTCCATCGTCCCGCGCGTTCGCTTCCCTGCCACCGGCCGTCGTGTCCGCACGACAGGGGATCGGGGCTGGAGGGACACGCGCGGATGGATCTGTTTCGAATATTGCTGGGGCGGCTGCACGAGATGGCCGCCGGGCTGGTGCGGATGCTGCCGCAGATGGCGATCGCGGCGGTGGTGCTGCTGGTCACCTGGGCAGTGGCGAAGTTCGCCCGCCGCATCGCCGAGCGGCTGTTCAAGCGGTCCCACGTCCGCAACACGCTGGTCGATCTGGCGGAGACGCTGGTCGGCGTCGTGATCTGGGTCGGCGGGCTGATGATCGCGAGCTCGATCGTCCTGCCCGGCGTCACCCCGGCCAACCTGCTCGCCGTGCTCGGCCTGGGTTCGGTAGCGGTCGGCTTCGCGTTCAAGGACATCTTCGAGAATTTCCTCGCCGGCGTGCTCATCATGCTCCGGCGCAAGATGCGCATCGGCGACATGATCGAGTGCGAGAGCGTCGAGGGGAAGGTGGAGCACATCACGCTGCGCGACACCTATCTGCGCCACCTGAGCAACGAGCTGGTGCTCGTGCCCAACGCCTATCTGTTCAAGAACCCCGTCAAGATCCTGACCGACGGTGCTACCCGCCGCCATCAGGTGGACGTGGGCGTCGCCTACGACGTCGATCTGGAGGCGGCGCGTTCGGTCATCGAGCAGGCGGTGCGCGACGCGGACGGCGTCGACACCAGCCAGCGCATCGACGTGTTCGCCAAGGAGTTCGGCGACAGCTCGATCAACTTCCTGGTGCGCTGGTGGGCGGGCTCCAAGCCGATCGACATGCACCGCTCCCGCGACGCGGTGGTGCGCGGCATCAAGCGCGCGCTGGACGATGCGGGCATGGAGATCCCGTTCCCCTATCGCACGCTCACCTTCAAGGAGGCGCTGCCGCTCAAGCGCGGCGCGGAGAAGGAGCGGATGCCACCGCCGGCGCCCTCCGACGGCGAAACCCGCGCGAGCGACGACTCGGACGGGTTCTAGGGTCGCTGACTCACTAGCGAACCGTTCGTGCTGAGTAGGGGCTGAGCTTGTCGAAGCCCCGTATCGAAGCACCGTGGGCGCTCCTTCGATACGCCATTTCGACTGCGCTCAATGGCACCTCAGGACAAACGGTGTGTTGCAGCGTCATCGTACCCGAAGCGTCAGACGTCCTGCGTCAGCCGGCCGTAGAGCTCCGGCCGGCGATCGCGGAAGAAGCCGAAGGCGGCGCGGTGGCGCTTCACCCGGTCGAGGTCGAGCGTCGCGGTGATGACGCCTTCCTCCTCGCGGCCCAGCTCGGCCAGCATGTCGCCGCGCTCGTCGCAGATGAAGCTGGTGCCGTAGAAGGTCTGGCCGTGTTCTGTGCCGACGCGGTTGGCGGCGATCACCGGCACCACGTTGGAGACCGCATGGCCGACCATCGCCCGGCGCCACAGCCGCGCGGTGTCGAGGCTGGTGTCGTGCGGCTCGCTGCCGATCGCGGTGGGGTAGAAGAGCAGCTGCGCGCCCATCAGCATCATCGCGCGGGCGGTTTCCGGGTACCATTGGTCCCAGCAGACGCCAACGCCGATCTTGGCGGCAGGTCCGTCCCACACCTTGAAGCCGGTGTTGCCGGGGCGGAAGTAGAACTTCTCCTCGTAACCGGGGCCGTCGGGGATGTGGCTCTTGCGATAGACGCCCTGGACCTTGCCGTCCGGGCCGATCATCGCCAGCGAATTGTAATGGTGCGGGCCGTCCGCCTCGAAGAAGCTGGTCGGAATGTGCACCTTCAGCTCGGCGGCGAGTGCCTGCATCGCCAACACCGCCTGGTGCTCGCCCACGGGCTTGGCGTTGGCGAACAGCCCCTCGTCCTCGACCCGGCAGAAATATTCGCCCTCGAACAATTCGGGCGGCAGGATCACCTGCGCGCCCTTGGCCGCCGCCTCGCGAACCAGGCGGGAGACGTTGGCGATGTTCGCGTCGATGTCGGCGGAAAAGGCGAGCTGCAGCGCGGCGACGGTGATTTCGGTCATGCCGCGCTATGTAGTCGAAGCGGCCCCGGTTGCCAGTGCCGGATATGTGCGCTGAGGTTCCTGCAGCCGCAACTGGCATCCACACTCAGCCTGAACCATGACCGTACCCCGGCGCAGGCCGGGGTCCAGTTGCGGGCGGCTCGCGAGATGCGGCTTCGTTGACCCACCTGTGCCCCGGCCTGCGCCGGGGCACAAGGATCGGCTATGCGCGAGTGGGCGCGACGGGAAACCGCCGCGCCCGCATAGGATCAGCGGCTGGGGATCTGCTGGCTGATGCAGTGGAAGCTGCCGCCGCCCGTCAGGATATGGTCGGCGCGCAGCCCCACGACCTCGCGGTCCGGGAAGATCGCCGCAAGCGCTGCCACCGCCGCATCGTCGCTCGGCTGACCGTAGACCGGCACCACCACCGCGGCGTTGCCGATGTAGAAGTTCATGTAGCTCGCCGGGATCACCTCGTCCTCGGCGACGACGCGGCCGGGGGAGGGGATGCGGACGAGTTCGACGCCGGCTGCCTGCGCGCGCTCGGCCGCGTCGCGGTACACGTCGGCGTTGGGATCGTCCGCCGCCGGCTCGGGGATCGCCAGCCGGTTCGGGCCGACGAAGCGGGCGAGGTTGTCGACATGGCCGTCGGTATGGTCGTTGAGCAACCCGTCGCCCAGCCACAGGAAGCGAGTGTAGCCTAGGTCGGCGCGCAGCAGCGCCTCCGCCTTGTCGCGGGTGAAGCCTTCGCCGTTACGGTTCGGGTTGAGCAGGCACTGCTCGGTCGTGACGACCAGCCCCGTGCCGTCGCCGTCGATCGCGCCGCCTTCCAGAATCCATTCGTGCCGCCCGGTGGCGAGCCCGCGCGCACGGGCCAACCCGGCACCCACGCTGTCGTCGCCGGGCAGGTCGTACTTGCCGCCCCAGCCGTTGAAGCCGAAGTCGTGCGCGCGGCCCGCGCCGTCGAGGATCGCGCCGGTGTCGCGCAGCCAGATGTCGCCGAACGGCTCGATCACCACCTCGGCAGCGTCGCCCGCCAGCGCCCGCGCGGCGGCGGCGGCGTCCTCGTCGGCGGCGACCAGCACCACGCGCTCGCCCGCACCCTCGGCATGCACCGCCCGCGCGAAGGCGACGACTTCCGCCCGCGCGGGCTCCAGGTCTTCGAGCCAGAGGTCGGGATGGCTGGGGAAGCCGATCCACACGGCGTCGTGGCGCGCCCATTCGGCGGGGGGATGCATGGTCATGGCGGCGTCCTTAGCCGCGGCAGGGAAAGCGGAAAAGGGCGCTAGTCCCGTGCACGCAGCGCGGCGAGCGCGACCCGCGTCGGCGTCGTGAGCGCCTGGGGGAGTGCATCGAGCGCGAACCATGCGACCGCGGCGTGCTTTTCGGGCTCCCGGTTGACGGGGGTGCCCTGGAAATCGCGCACCAAGAACACCGGCGCCACCCAATGGCTGCCCGCGTCGCGGTCGATCTGGTCGACGAAGCACAGGAGGGTGTCGGCGACGATGGCGATGCCGAGTTCCTCCATCACCTCGCGCTCCGTCGCGGCGGCTGCGGTTTCGAACAGGTCGATCTTGCCGCCCGGCAGGCCCCAATGGCCGGGCTCGGGCGCGCGGTTGCGTTGCACGAGGAGCATGCGGCCATCGACGACGACAGCCGCGCCGCAACCGGCGCGAGGTGCGCTGAACATGCGCGTGGACGCCGCGACCGTCTTACTGGGCCGTGGCGCGGCTGCGGTCGCGGATCGCGCGGAACTCGTCGCCGGCAACCCAGTTGGGCCAGGCGCTCGTCGTCGCCAACTCGCGGCCGACCTGATAGTAGAGCGTCACGTCCTGGACGACGCCGTCCCAGTTCCACTTGGGATCGTACTCGTCCTTGGGGCCGTGGTAGCGGTGCTCGGTATAGTCCTCGGCCGCGGCCTTGCCCGCGGCGACGCCGCCGGCGACCAGGTCCTCGCCGCCCTCGGCGTAGAGCATCGGCACGCCGTGCTTGGCGAGGCTGAAATGGTCGGAGCGATAGTAATAGCCGTTCTGCGGGGTCGGCTCGGCGGTGGCGACGCGGCCCTGCTTGGCGAGCGCGCGGTTGAGATAGGCGTCGAGCTCCGACTTGCCCTTGCCGATCACGACGATGTTGCGCGACGGCCCCGCCATCGACATCGCATCGATGTTGACCCCGCCGACCGTCTTGGCGAGCGGATAGATCGGGTTGGCGCCGTAATAGTCGGAGCCGAGCAACCCCGATTCCTCGCCGGTTACCGCCAGGAACAGCTGCGAGCGCGGGGTCGCGCCGGCCTTGGCATTGGCCTCGGCGAGCGCGACCAGCGCGGCGACGCCGTTGGCGTTGTCGACCGCGCCGTTGCAGATGTCGTCGCCGTCGGGCGCCGCCTCGCAGTGGCCGAGGTGATCCCAATGCGCGGTGTAGAGCACGACCTCGTCGGGGCGCTGGGTGCCGGGCAGGATGCCGACCACGTTCTTCGACGCATGGCGGCGGATCTGGTTGTCGAAGCTGACCGAGGCCTGCACGCCCTTCAAGGGCACCGCCTTGAACCCCTTGCGCTTGGCCGCAGCCATCAGCGTATCGAGGTTCTTGCCGGCGCCGGCGAACAGCTTGCGGGCGGCGTCCAGCTGCATCCAGCCGATCGCCTGCGACTGGTCGCTATGGCCGTTGGCGGCGTCCGCCACCTGCTGCGCGCCGGTCCAGCTCGACTGGACGACGTTCCAGCCATAGGCGGCCGGCACCGTATCGTGGACGATGATCGCGGCGGCCGCCCCCTGGCGCGCGGCTTCCTCGTACTTGTAGGTCCAGCGGCCGTAATAGGTCATCGCCTTGCCGTTGAACGGCCCGGTGAGGCCGGGCGACTCGTAATCCGGATCGTTGACCAGGATGACGACGGTCTTCCCCTTCACGTCGACGCCGGCATAGTCGTTCCAGCCCTTCTCGGGCGCATTGATGCCGTAGCCGACGAACACCACGTCGCTGTTCTTCACGTCGATCCGCGGCGTCACCTGGTAGGTGCCGACGACCATTTCGGGGCCATAGGCGAGCGACCGCGGCTGGCCGGCGCCGGTGAAGGTCAGCGGCGAGACGTTGCGCGCGGTGATCTCGACGAGCGGCACGTCCTGGAACCAGCTGCCCTTGTTGCCGGGCTTGAGCCCCGCCGCCTGGAAGCGCTCGACCAGATAGGCGAGCGTCTTCTCCTCGCCGGCAGAGCCGGGCGCGCGGCCCTCGAATGCATCGGACGACAGCGTCTTGGTGACGGTCTTGAGCGTCTCCTCGGAGACCGGCGCGGGCGTCGCCGCCTGGCCGAAGGCGAGGGTGGGGCAGGCGGCCAGCGGCAGCGCCGCGGCGAGCAGGAATGCGCGCATGGAGTCTCCGGGAGGGATCGATCGTCGCGTCCCTTGTGGCACAGCCGGTCGCGGCGGCGCAAATGCCGGTGCGCACAACGAAAAAGGGCGGCCCCGCGGGACCGCCCTCTTCGTTTCGGACCATGGCCGGAGCCGCGGGACCCGATCAGCGCGAGTAGAACTCGACGACCAGGTTCGGTTCCATCTTCACCGGATACGGCACCTCGTCGAGGGTCGGCACGCGGGTGAAGGTCACCTTGGCCGCGCCGTCGGGGGCGACGTACTCGGGGATGTCGCGCTCGGCCAGGCTCTGCGCCTCGAGCACCAGCGTCATTTCCTGCGCCTTGCTGCCCAGGGTGATCTCGTCGCCCGGACGGACGCGACGCGACGCGATGTTGCACTTCACGCCGTTGACGCGGATGTGGCCGTGGTTGACGATCTGGCGCGCGGCGAAGATCGTCGGCGCGAACTTGGCGCGATAGACGATCATGTCGAGGCGCTGCTCGAGCAGGCCGATCAGGTTCTGACCGGTATCGCCCTTCATGCGCGACGCTTCCTCGTAGGTGCGCTTGAACTGCTTCTCGGTGACGTCGCCGTAATAGCCCTTGAGCTTCTGCTTGGCGCGCAGCTGGATGCCGAAGTCGGACATCTTGCCCTTGCGGCGCTGGCCGTGCTGGCCGGGGCCGTACTCGCGCTTGTTGACCGGGCTCTTCGGACGACCCCAGATGTTCTCGCCGAGACGACGGTCGAGCTTGTACTTGGCGCTGCTGCGCTTCGACATGACGTATTCCTTGCAATTGCAACGACGGTGACCGTCCCGAGGGGCGGTCGCGAATCCCGGTTTCTCGCGCTGCTGGGATCGAAAGATCGGCAGGGCCGCCGCTTCACCGGGGTGCGGGGCCAATTGCGAAGGCGCGCGCCTAGCCGGAAGCGGCCTTGCGAGTCAAGCCGCGGCGGCGGCGCTGGACAGCGCACGGGCCGCCCGCCTAGGCACGCGGCATGACGATCCTATCCGGTCCCGATTGCACCACCATGCGCGAAGTCCGCGCCGGCGTCGACCAGCTCGACCGCGAGCTGGTGGCGCTGCTCGCCCGCCGCTTCGCCTATATGGACGCCGCCGCCCGCATCAAGCCGGAGCGCGGCCACGTCCGCGACGAGGCGCGCAAGGCCGAGGTGATCGCCAACGCCCGCGCCGAGGCGGCACGGCTGGGCGTACCGGAGGACGTGGTCGGCGCGCTGTGGGAGCAGCTGGTCGAGGCGTCGATCGCCTACGAGCTGGCCGCGTTCGACCGGCGCTAACCCTTTCGTTCCCCTCGTCATCCTGACGACAAGTCAGGATCCATTGCCGCTCCGGCAGGAAGCGCGGGCGCAGCGTGTATGGATGCTGACCTGCGTCAGCATGACGAAGGAGGGCCGGACGGTGCTCTACCGCTGGCGCGGCCGCGCCAGCGTCGACAGCACCCCGCGCACCGTGCGCACCTCCTGCGCGGTCCAGCCGGGCTTGGTGAGCAGCGTGCGCAGCATCCGCCGCGTGGTGGGCGCACGGTCGGGCGGGAAGAAATAGCCGCCGTCCTCCAGCATCGCGTCGAGCTGGCCGATCATCCCCTCCAGCTCCTCTTGGCGGGCCGGCGGATCGAGTTCGGTCTCCGGCGGGCTGGCGAGGTCGGCACCCTTCGACCATTCGTAGGCGACCAGGATCACCGCCTGGGCGAGGTTGAGCGAGCCGAACTCCGGGTTAATCGGCACGGTGACGATGGTGCGGGCGACGGCGACGTCGTCGGTCTCCAGCCCCGAGCGTTCGGGTCCGAACAGGATCGCGGCGCGACCGGGGTCGCTGCGGATCGCGCGTGCGGCTTCCTCCGGCGTCACCACCGGCTTGGTGACGCCGCGCTTGCGCACCGTCGTCGCATAGACGTGGCTGCAGTCGGCCACCGCCTCGGCGACGCTGTCGAACACGCGGGCCTGTTCCAGCACCACGTCGGCGCCGCTCGCCGCCGGCCCCGCCTGCGGATTGGGCCAGCCGTCGCGCGGCGACACCAGCCGCATCTCGACCAGCCCGAAGTTGAGCATCGCCCGCGCGGCCTTGCCGATGTTCTCGCCGAGCTGCGGCCGGACCAGCACGATGACGGGGGGTGGGGACACTTCTAATTTCTCCGTTCGGTTCGAGCGCGCGTCGAGCGCAGTCGAGACGCGTGGTCGAGAACCCGCCGCCGCCGACACGCCGTCCCAGTCGGCGCGGAACAGCGCCTCTTTCTTCTTGCGCGACCAGTCCTTGACCTGCTGCTCGCGCTCGAGCGCCTCGATCCGCGTCGGGAAGCTGTCGCTCCACATCAGTTCGACGGGGCGTCGATCATGGGTGTAGCCCGGGAAGGTGCCGGCCTGATGCTGGGCGAGCCGCGCCTCCAGGTCTTCGGTGTGGCCCGTGTAATAGGTGCCGTCGGCGCAGCGCAGGATGTAGACGTGGAACATCGACGGCTTCCTCTCGTGGCTCGGCGGGTTCTCGACTTCGCATCTCGACAGGCTCGATGCGGCTCGAACCGAACGGATGGAGAGGACGAACGGCGGTATATGCCGCGGGCCGGCGGTTGAGGGGTGCTACTCCCGCCCCACCTCGGCGACGTTCCCCGCGAATTCCTCGAAGTCCCGCGCCTCGCGGAAGTCCTTGTAGACGCTCGCGAAGCGGATGTACGCGACCGAGTCGAGGTCCTTCAGCGCCTCCATCACCATCTCGCCGATGCGCGGGGCGGGGATCTCGGTGTCGCCGGTGGTTTCCAGCTGGCGCTGGATGCTCGACACCAGCCGCTCGATCTGCGGCTGTTCGACCGGGCGCTTGCGGGTGGCGATCGCGACCGAGCGGAGCAGCTTCTCGCGGTCGAACGGCTCGCGCCGGCTCTCGCTCTTGAGCACCCACAGCTCGCGCAGCTGGATGCGTTCGAAGGTGGTGAAGCGTGCGGCGCAGGCCTCGCACTGGCGGCGCCGGCGGATCGCCGCCCCATCCTCGGTGGGGCGGCTGTCCTTTACCTGGCTCGCTTCATGTCCGCAGAAGGGGCAGCGCATTCAGATCCGTTTCTTGGCCTTGTAATAGGCATAGCCCGCCCCCGCCGCCGCGCCGATCACCGGCCCGACGAAGGGGAGGGGGATGGCGACCACGGCGCCCAAGGCACCCCACTTCGCCATGCTCTTGCCGAGCGCCTTCTTTTCCGCGTCGGTCGTGTAGTCGGTCATCTCAGCCTCCGTAGATCGGGAACCGAGCACACAACGCACGAACCCGCTCGCGGACCCCCGCCTCGACCTGCGCGTCGCCCGCTTCGCCCTTGGCCGCCAGGCCGTCGAGCACGTCGGCGACCATGTTGCCGATCTCGCGGAACTCGCCCGTGCCGAAGCCGCGGGTGGTGCCCGCCGGCGACCCGACGCGGATGCCGCTGGTCTTCACTGGCGGCAGCGGGTCGAACGGGATGCCGTTCTTGTTGCAGGTGATGCCCGAGCGCTCCAGCGCCTCGTCCGCATCGCGGCCGGTGACGCCCAGCGGGGTCAGGTCGATCAGCGCGAGATGGGTGTCGGTGCCGCCCGACACCACGTCGCTGCCGCGCTCCTTAAGCGTGGCAGCGAGCACCTGGGCGTTCTCCACCACCGCGGCGATGTAGCTCTTGTACTCGGGGCGCAGCGCCTCGCCGAACGCCACCGCCTTGGCGGCGATGACGTGCATCAGCGGCCCGCCCTGCAGGCCCGGGAACACCGCCGAGTTGATCTTCTTGGCGATCGCCTCGTCGTCCGTCATCACCATGCCGCCGCGCGGCCCGCGCAGCGTCTTGTGGGTGGTGGTGGTGACGACATGGGCGTGGCCGAACGGGGTCGGGTGCAGCCCGGCTGCGACGATGCCGGCGAAGTGCGCCATGTCGACCATGAACTTCGCGCCCACCTCGTCCGCGATCGCGCGGAAGCGGGCGAAGTCGATGTGGCGCGGATAGGCCGAGCCGCCGGCGATGATCAGCGTCGGCTTGTGCTCCTTGGCCAGCTGCTCGACCTGGTCGTAGTCGATGCGATGGTCTTCGCGGCGCACGCCGTACTGGACGGCGTTGAACCACTTGCCCGACATCGCCGCCTTGGCGCCATGGGTGAGGTGGCCGCCGGCGTCGAGGCTCATGCCCAGGATGGTGTCGCCGGGCTTGGTCAGCGCCAGCATGACCGCGCCGTTGGCCTGCGCGCCCGAGTGCGGCTGGACGTTGGCGAAGCCGCAGCCGAAGATCTGCTTGGCGCGCTCGATCGCCAGCGTCTCGACCTCGTCGGACGGGGCGCAGCCCTGGTAATAGCGCTTGCCCGGATAGCCCTCGGCGTACTTGTTGGTGAACACCGAACCCTGCGCCTCGAGCACCGCCTTGGACACGATGTTCTCGCTGGCGATCAGCTCGATCTGGGTCTGCTCGCGGTCGAGCTCGTGGGCGACGCCGGCGAACACGTCCGGATCGGCATCGGCCAGGGTACGGGTGAAGAAACCGTCGGGCTGGACCTGATGGGTCTGCGGATTGCTGCTCATGGATGCGCCTCCTGGGGCTCGGGCTGGCCGGTCGCGCGTGCCTTTAGGATGCCGCGCGCGTGAAGGCTACCCGTTGTTGGGTCCGGCATGTTGCTCCCATTGCCGGGGCCGCTCTTATTCTTCCGTTTGTCTCGAGTAGGGATCGAGCTTGTCGAGAGCCCGTATCGAGAGAGCCACGGCAACCGCCCTCTCGATACGCCGTCTCGACAAGCTCGACGGCTACTCGAGGCAAACGGAGGAGGTTGGACGAAGCAGCGCCAGAAGGCGCATCAATCCAGCGACGGTGTTCCCAGCTTGTCCACGCGGCGCTGGTGGCGTTCGCCGCCGAAGGGGGTGGCGAGGAACGCGTCGATGCAGGCCTTCGCCATTTCGATGCCGACCAGCCGCGCGCCCAGCGCCAGCACATTGGCGTCGTTGTGCTCGCGTGCCAGCCGCGCCGACAGCGGCTCGTTGACGAGCGCGCAGCGGCAGCCGGCGTGGCGGTTGACCGCGATCGAAATGCCGATGCCCGATCCGCACAGCGCGATGCCGAACGTCGCCTTGCCGCCGGCGACCGCACGCGCGAGTGTATAGCCGTAGTCGGGATAGTCGACGCTCGCCTCGCCCTCCGGGCCCAGGTCGACTACCTCGTGCCCGGCGTCGTGCAGCCATTGCGCCAGCGTGGCCTTGAGCGACACGGCGGCATGGTCGGAGGCGAGCGCGATGCGGTGGGTCATGGGTGCGGGCCTTGCAAATCTGGGGATCGCTGCTGCCTAGCCGTCCCGGCCTGCGAACGCTAGAGAAGCGGGCGAACGCGGTGGAGGAACGGATGCGCGCAGGGATCGGATTGGCGGCGGTGCTGGTGACGCTGGCGGGGTGCAACGACCATGATGCGCGCCGCGCCGAGGGCGAGGCGGTCGAGCAGCAGGTCCGCGACAGCGTCGCCACCGCCCCGACGCCGACCCCGGCCGCTTCCGCGACGCCGACCCCGGCCGCTTCCGCGACGCCGACCCCGGCAGCGACGGCCACTGCGGATACCGCCGCCACCGACGGCTGGATCGGCCGCTGGCGCGGGGTCGAGGGGCTCAACCTCGACATCGCCGCCGATGCCGCCCACGGCCCCGGGCACTACACGCTGACGATGCAATACACGCTGGATGACAAGGGCAGCTTCGCGGGCGTGGCGGACGGCGACACCATCCGCTTCACTCGGCCCGACGGCGCGCAGACGCTGCGCGCGACCGACGGCGACGCCACCGGGCTCAAGTGGCTCGCGGGCAAGGACGACTGCCTGACGGTGAAACCCGGCGAGGGCTATTGCCGCGACTGACGGGCGCCACCGCGCCCCGTCCACCACTTCGCGCTTCACCCCCGGCCCCGCATCCTCTAATCGGCGCGGTTCCATGACCGACGAACCGAACGCGAAGCGCGACTGGCGCGACACCGTCTTCCTGCCGAAGACCGACTTCCCGATGAAGGCGGGGCTTGCCGCCAAGGAGCCGGCGATCCTCGATCGCTGGGCGCGCATCGGGCTGTACGATCGCCTCCGCAAGGAGCGCGCCGGGCGCGAGCGGTTCATCCTCCACGACGGCCCGCCCTACGCCAACGGCGACATCCACATGGGCCATGCGATGAACAAGGTCCTCAAGGACATCATCGTCCGTTCGCAGACGCTGATGGGCAAGGACGCGCCCTATGTTCCGGGCTGGGACTGCCACGGCCTGCCGATCGAGTGGAAGATCGAGGAACAGTATCGCGCCAAGAAGCGCTCGAAGGACGAGGTGCCGCCGGCCGAGTTCCGCGCCGAATGCCGCGCCTATGCCGCGCACTGGGTCGACGTGCAGAAGGGCCAGTTCCAGCGGCTGGGCGTCCTCGGCGACTGGGAAGACCCGTACCTCACCATGAAGTACGAGGCCGAGGCGACGATCGCGGGCGAGCTGCTCAAGTTCGCGGAAGGCGGCCAGCTCTACCGCGGCGCCAAGCCGGTGATGTGGAGCCCGGTCGAAAAGACCGCGCTCGCCGAGGCCGAAGTCGAATATGAGGACATCACCTCGACGCAGATCGACGTCGCGTTCGAGATCGTCGAGGCGCCCAATGCGCCCGAGCTGGTCGGCGCGCATGCGGTGATCTGGACGACTACGCCTTGGACGATCCCGGTGAACCAGGCGTTGGCGTATGGTCCGGAGGTGGACTACGTCCTGCTGGCAGAGGGCGAGCGGCGCTACCTGGTCGCCGAGGCTTTGGTCGAATCCTTCACCAAGCGGGTGCCGTACCCCGGCGAAGGCCGGGGTCCAGAGCCCCGGGCGGCAGCGTCCGAAACCCTGGACCCCGGCCTTCGCCGGGGTACGGTGGTGTGGCGCGGCACGGGCGCGCAACTCGCTGGCGCCGTCGCCCGCCATCCGATGCACGCGCGCGGTGGCTTCTTCGCGAAGCCGCGCCCGATGCTGCCGGGCGACTTCGTCACGACCGACGCGGGTACCGGCCTCGTCCACATGGCGCCGGACCATGGCGAGGACGACTTCGCGCTGTGCAAGGCCTACGGCATCGACCCCGTGTTCGCGGTGACCGGCGACGGCAAGTACCGCGAGGACTGGGCGTGGCTCGGCGGCCAGGGCAGCGTCATCAACCCGAAGTTCACCGCGTCCGGCAACGGCGGCAAGCTGGAGGAAGGGTCGATCTGCCGCGACCTGCGCGAAGCGGGCGCGCTGCTCGCCGCGTCGGACGACTTCCGCCACAGCTATCCGCATTCGTGGCGCTCCAAGGCGAAGGTGATCTTCCGCGCGACGCCGCAGTGGTTCATCCCGATGGACGGAGGCGCGTCGACCTCGTCCGCCGCCCCCGTCATCCCAGCGAAGGCTGGGATCTCCGGCGAGGGCGCGGGACAGGAGCCGCGGGAGACCCCAGCCTTCGCTGGGGTGACGGGAACTGTAGGGATGGCAGATGGGCGCGCACCCGCCGCCGGCAACGGCGCGACCCTGCGCGAACTCGCGCTCGACGCGATCGAGCACACCCGCTTCGTGCCGGAAAAGGGCCGCAACCGCATCGCCTCGATGGTGTCGGGCCGTCCCGACTGGGTCATCAGCCGCCAGCGCGCCTGGGGCGTGCCGATCGCGCTCTACGTCCACCGCCAGACCGGCGCCTATCTGCGCGATCCGGCGGTCAACGCGCGCATCCTCGACGCCTTCCGCCAGGGTGGTGCCGATGCCTGGTTCGCCGCCGATCATCAGGCGCTGCTCGGCCCCGACTATGCGCTCGCCGACTATGAGGTCGTCACCGACATCCTCGACGTGTGGTTCGACTCGGGCTCGACCCACGCCTTCGTGGTCGAGGCGCGCTACGGCGCCGGCACCCGCGCCAACCTCTATCTCGAGGGCTCGGACCAGCATCGCGGCTGGTTCCAGTCGTCGCTGCTGGAGAGCTGCGGCACCCGTGGCCGTGCGCCCTATGATGCGGTGCTGACCCACGGCTTCGCGCTCGACGGCAACGGCCGCAAGATGTCCAAGAGCCTGGGCAATGTCGTCGATCCGCTGAAGGTGATCGGCGAATCGGGCGCCGACATCCTGCGCCTGTGGATCGCGCAGACCGACTATTTCGAGGATGTTCGCATCGGCAAGGAAGTGCTCGCCGGCACCGGCGACACCTATCGCAAGCTGCGCAATACCTTCCGCTACCTGCTCGGTGCGCTCGACGGCTTCACCGACGCGGAGCGGGTCGCGGTCGCCGAGATGCCCGAGCTGGAGCGCTACGTGCTCCACCTGCTCGGCAAGCTCGACGTCGAGCTGCGCGCCGCCGCCGAGGCGTACGAGTTCAACCGCTATGCGCGCGCGCTGACCGACTTCGCCAACGAGGATCTGTCGGCGTTCTTCTTCGATATCCGCAAGGATTCGCTCTACTGCGACGCTGCGGACGATCCCAAGCGCCGCGCCTATCGCACCGTGCTCGACCTGCTGTTCCACGCGCTGGTTCGCTATGCCGCACCGATCCTTGCCTTCACCGCCGAGGAAGTGTGGCAGGCGCGCTACCCCAGCGAGGACGGCTCGGTGCACCTGCTCGAATGGCCAGAGTTGCCGGCGCTGCCCGCCGACGATGCGGTGTCGACCAACTGGGAGGACGTCCGCCGCCTGCGCGAGCGGGTGACCGAGGCGATCGAGCCGCTGCGCCGCGAAAAGATCGTGCGCTCCAGCCTGGAGGCGGACGTCACCGTCCCCGCGCTGCCGCTTCCCGAGGACGCGCTTGCCGAGGCGTTCATCGTCGCTTCAGTGGCGAAGGGGCAGGGCGACGACGCCGCCGTGGGCGTCGCCCGCACCGACAAGCGTAAGTGCGGCCGCTGCTGGCGCCATCTGCCGGACGTTGCAGAGGACGATGCGCTGTGCCACCGCTGTGCCGAGGTAGTATCCTGATGCAACGCACCCGCCTTCACGGCTTTCTGCTCGCCGGCCTGATCTTTCTCGTCGATCAGGCGGTGAAGTTCGTCGTCACCGGACCGCTCGGCGTGTCCCAGCCGGGCGACGAGCGCCTGCTGCTGCCGATCTTCGACCTGCGCTTCGTGCCAAACGTCGGCGTGTCGCTGGGGCTGCTCCCCGCCGACAGCAGCGTGATGCGCTGGGCGCTGGTGCTGCTCACTGCCGCGATCGCCTCGGGCGTCGCCTGGTGGATGCTGCGTGAAAAGAGCCGGCCGGACCTGTTCGCGCTGGGCATGGTGCTGGGTGGTGCGCTCGGCAACATCCTCGACCGCGTGCGCTTCGGCTATGTGGTCGACTTCCTCGACCTGCATTTCGGAACGTGGCGCCCGTTCCTGATCTTCAACGTCGCCGACGCCGCCATCACCATCGGCGTGCTGATCCTGCTTGTCCGCGCCGTGCTGGTGCGCGACAAGCCCGCCGAAACGCCCGCTGGGGAGAAGGTAAATGCGTAAACTCCATGCCGCCGCGAGCGTTGCGCTCGCCCTTGCGCTGGCGGGCTGCGGCTCGTCGGGTCTCAACCGCGCCCGTCCCGACGAGTTCGCGGTGGCGCGCCAGGCGCCGCTGGTGATCCCGCCCGACTATGCGCTGGTGCCGCCGCAGCCGGGTGCGCCGCGCCCGCAGGAAGTCGGCGCCTCCACCCAGGCGCTGCAGGCGATGTTCGGCGGCGAGGCGCAGCGCAGCGCTAGCGAACGCGCCGCGGTCAGCCAAGCCGGCGGCAACGCCGCGGCCGACACCGGCGTCCGCTCGGCACTCGCCGATCCGGACACCAACGTGGTCGACAAGGGCTCGACCACCCAGGACATCATCGCCGCTCCCGAAGGCGACGGCCAGGCCGCCCGCACTACGCCGTAAGCACGCCAGGGGTACGGAATACGAGAGGGGCTGCGACTCGCGTCGCAGCCCCTTTTGCTATGCCCCGAGGTGCTTCCGCGTCGGGAAGACTCTGCGCAAGGTCCCCCCTTCGTCATCCTGACGGAAGTCAGGATCCATTGCCGCTCCGCCTGGAATCGCAAGCGCTGCGCGAATGGATGCCCCGAGTTCACAAACGAAGTGCAACACCAGGTTGAGGTGTTGCGATGGGAACCAGGTACCGACAGCTCTCGTATGCGGAACGGTGTGCGATTGCCCGGCTTCGCGAAGCCGGGCAATC